>CAXNGF010000192.1:0-4437 GCA_964201905.1 Limnohabitans sp.
CAAGGAGATTTCATGACTATTTCACCCTCACGTCGTGTGGTTTTAACGCGCAGTGCCGCATTGGTCGGCGCTGCCAGCTCTAGCTTGTTGTTGCCAGAATTGGCACAGGCTCAATCTGGCAAAATTCGCGTAGGTTTGATGTTGCCTTACTCGGGTGCTTTTGCACCACTGGGCGTGGCCATTGAAAATGGCGTGCGCATGGCTATCAACGAGCAAGGTGGCAAGTTGGGTGGGCGTGAAATTGAGTGGTTCAAGGTCGACGATGAGTCAGATCCATCCAAGGGTATTGAAAACGCCAACAAATTGGTACAGCGCGATAAGGTCGATGTACTCATCGGCACCGTGCACTCTGGTGTGCAAATGGGCATCCAAAAAGTGGCTCGCGACTCAGGTGTCTTGTCCTTGATCCCCAACGCTGGTATTCATGCCGCAACGCGCTCCTTGTGCGCCCCAAATGTTTTCCGCACCAGCTTCTCCAACAGCCAACCCACATTGGCACTAGGCCAAGCCATGGTGGCCAAAGGTCACAAGAAAGCAGTTTGGATCACTTGGAAATATGCAGCTGGCGACGAGGCCTTCGAAGGCTTCAAAGAAAGCTATACCAAGGCGGGCGGTACCATTGTCAAAGAGTTGGGGCTGCCCTTCCCTAACGTTGAGTTTCAAGCTTTGCTCACAGAAATTGCCGCATTGAAGCCCGACGCAGTAGCTTGTTTCTTTGCAGGTCCTTCCGGCGCCAAGTTCATGAAAGACTTTGCTGCGGCTGGCCTGAAGGGCAAAATTGCACTTTATGGTTCTGGCTTCCTTACCGAAGGTGTGTTGGAAGCTGCAGGCCCAGCAGCAGATGGTGTGATGACCACCCTTCACTACAGTGATTCCCTAGACACACCACGCAACAAAAACTTCCGTTTGGAATACGCCAAAGCTTTCAAAATGCAACCGGACGTTTATGCTGTTCAAGGCTACGACACAGGACTTTTGCTGGTCCAAGGTGCCAATGCCGTTAAAGGTGACTTGTCCAAGAAACCAGAACTCTACAAGGCCATGGAAGGCGCTGTCATTGACAGCCCACGTGGCAAGTGGACCATGAGCAAATCACACAATCCTGTGCAAGACATCTACTTGCGCGTGGCTGATAAAGGTGAAAATAAAGTCATTGGCATTGCTTCCAAAGCGCTGGCCGATTCTGGCGCTGGTTGCCGCATGGGCTAATTCCATCAGCCTGTCACGCCAAAGCGGCGGAGCGATCCGCCGCTTTTTTTATGTCTTTTTGAGACGCAATACTCAAACGCTTTAGTGTTAACCTTTCTCCTATGGATTTCGTCAATTTCCTCATTCAATTGCTAAACAGTGTTCAATACGGATTGCTGCTGTTCATGTTGGCGGCGGGTCTGACTTTGATTTTTGGCATCATGGGCGTAGTCAATTTGGCGCACGGTAGTTTCTACATGTTGGGCGCCTATTTGGCATGGTCATTGGCTGCCATGACCCAAAGCTTCACACTTGCCATCATCTTGGGCACACTGCTTTCTGTGCTGTTTGGTTTGTTGCTTGAATGGTTGTTGTTCAGGCACTTTTACAAACGCGATCACCTCGACCAAGTGCTCCTAACCTTTGGTCTCATTTACGTTTTTGAAGAGATGCGTTCCATTTTGTGGGGCGACGATGTGCATGGCGTCACCATTCCCGATGTTCTCAGCGCCTCTATTCCGCTCACCGAAACACTTTCGTATCCGGTCTACCGTTTGTTCATGTCTGGCGTTTGTTTGTTGCTGGCTTTGGGTCTTTACTTGCTCATTTCAAAAACACGCTTGGGCATGAAAATTCGCGCGGGTGCTTTCAATCACGAAATGACCGAAGCATTGGGCGTCAACATCAAACTGATTCATGCTTTGGTGTTTGCCATGGGCGTGGGCCTGGCCACCATTGCAGGCATGGTGGCTGCGCCTGTTTCCAGTGTCTATCCCAACATGGGCTCCCAAGTTCTCATCATGTGTTTTGTGGTGGTGGTTATTGGTGGCATTGGCTCGGTCAAAGGCGCGCTCATTGCGGCGTTGCTGGTGGGTTTGGTTGACACCTTTGGCAAAGTGTTGCTGCCGCAAGTGGCAGGCATGCTGGTCTATGTCTTAATGGCCATGGTTTTACTTTACAAGCCTGAAGGCTTGTTCAAAAACTAAAGGGCTTGGCATGAGCGACGCACACGCCCCCCTTGAAACACTGCCACGCAGTTTGAAAATTTTGCTGGGTGCCGCGCTTTTAGCACTGGCAGCTTTTCCCTTTGTAGGCACTGACTATTACCTGCAAATGGTTACACGCATGATGATCTTGGCCATCTTTGCCATGAGCCTTGATTTGCTCCAAGGTGTTACGGGACTGGTGTCTTTAGGTCATGCCGCTTACTTTGGTGTGGCAGGCTATGCCTTGGCATTTTTAACGCCACCAGGCGAGCCGGTGTCTTTGTGGTGGACCTTGCCTGCAGCGGTCGGTGCTTCGGCCCTGTTGGCTTTGATCATTGGCTTCTTGGTCGTGCGCACCCACGGCATTTATTTCATCATGGTCACCATGGCTTTTGCACAGATGGTGTTCTATGCCTTCTTTGACAACAAGGTATTGGGCGGCTCAGACGGCATCTACATCAACTTCAAACCTGAAGCTGCTTTATTTGATTTAGAAAATAAAACGGTTTTCTATTTCTTCACCTTGGTCCTCATGGTCTTGGTCTATTTATTTTTACGGCGATTGCTGTGGAGCCCCTTTGGTCGTGCACTGGCTGGCATTCGTGTCAACGAACACCGAATGCGTGCACTGGGTTATGGCACGTTCAACCATAAACTGGCAGCCTTTACTTTGGCAGGCGCACTGGCAGGATTAGCTGGCTTCTTGTGGGGAGCGCAGTCGGGTTATGTCAACCCTGAGCTCATGGGTTTTCACATGAGTGCACACGTCATCATGATGGTCATCTTGGGCGGTATGGGCAATTTTGCAGGCGCCATTGTGGGCGCTTTCTCATTTGAATATTTACTTCATCTGTTCAAAGACTTGCCCGAAGTCGCAGGCTTCAATTTGGGCAAGCATTGGCAGTTGTGGATGGGCTTGTTTATCGTAGCTTTGGTGGTGCTGGCACCCCGCGGCATCTTGGGCTTGTTTGCCTCAGTGTTGAAAGACAAGACGCAAGCACAAGGTACAAAGTCATGACTGATGCTCATTCAGCGCACGATTTGCTTTTGCGCGCCACCAAAATAACCAAAAAGTTTGGTGGCCTCACTGCCGTTAGCGAAGTGTCAGTCGACTTGCGCAAAGGCGAAATTCATGCGCTCATCGGGCCCAATGGCGCGGGCAAGTCAACCTTGACCAATTTACTCACAGGCGATCTGCCACTCACTTCAGGCCTTGTGGCATTGAACGGTCAAGATATTACAGGCTGGACACCTGAAAAAATTTCTCGGCATGGCTTGGGCAGAAGCTACCAAAAGACCAACATTTTCAGAAGCTTTAGCGTTTGGGACAACGTTCGTTTGTCGGCCCAATCGCGCAGCCAACCCATGCCGTTCAATCCATTGGCGTGGCTACAACAAGCCAGCCACATGGCTGACGTGAACGAGCGTGCAGAGCGCGCCCTTGAATTGGCAGGCCTTGAAAATCGCCGAGACGCCATGGCCGGTGCCGCCAGTCATGGTGAGCAACGCCAGCTTGAAATTGCCATGACGCTGGCCACAGAACCACAAGTGCTTTTGCTAGATGAGCCGCTGGCTGGCATGGGACTGGCCGAGGCCGAAAGCATGGTGCAGTTGCTGCTGCGTTTAAAAACTTCACATGCCATGATGCTGGTTGAGCACGACATGGATGCTGTCTTTGCTTTGGCCGATCAACTGACCGTGATGGTCAATGGCCAAGTCATTGCCAGCGGTTTGCCTGCTGAGGTGCGCGCCGATGAAGGTGTTCAAGCTGCCTATTTGGGTGAGGACCACTGAGATGAACGACAACTTGATTCAAGTGCAAGACCTGAATAGTTTCTACGGGGCCAGTCACATTTTGCGCAACATCAACTTTGAAGTTAAACGCGGCGAAACCATTGGCCTGATGGGCCGCAATGGCATGGGCAAAAGCACACTGCTCAAATCTATCATGGGCATTGTCACACCACAATCGGGTCATGTGTACATCAAAGGTATGCGCATGAACGACCGCGCTATATTTGAAGTGGCACAGCAAGGCATTGCCTACGTGCCAGAAGGCCGCGGCATCTTTGCCAACCTGAGCGTGATTGAAAATTTGAAAATGGCGGCCCGACCTGGTACACAAGGTCAAAACGATTGGACCTGCGAGCGTGTGCTCGAAACCTTCCCACGCTTGAAAGAACGTTTGGGTCACGGCGGTCAGCAATTGTCGGGGGGTGAGCAGCAAATGCTGACAATTGGCCGCGCCTTAATGACCAACCCT
>CAXNGF010000193.1:0-4424 GCA_964201905.1 Limnohabitans sp.
GCCCACTTGCACTGGGCGACAAATTAGGCCCTACCAATGTTTTGGAAGTGTTGTTCAATTTGCAAACTGTGTATGGTGATCCTCGGTACCGTCCTAGCCCATGGCTGCGTCGCCGGGGTGCCATTGGCTTGTCCTTACTTCATACCGAAAACTAAACCATGCCAGCTCAACTGCTTAGCACCAGCGAAGGCGCCACCCTCATTCTCACCTTGAGCAATCCTGAACACCGGAATGCACTGGGCCCAGAAATGTATGCAGCTGGCGTTGAGGCGTTGAACGTGGCAGAGACAAGCACCGAAATTAAAAGCGTTGTCATCACTGGCGAGGGACCATTGTTCAGTGCAGGAGGCAACTTACAGAGGCTGAACAACAACCGCCAACAACCGCCTGAGCACCAAGCCCAAAGCATCGAAGGCCTGCACAACTGGATTGAAGCCATTCGAACTTTTCCCAAGCCAGTCATTGCGGCTGTTGAAGGGCCTGCCGCAGGCGCAGGATTTTCTTTGGCTTTGGCCTGCGACATGATTGTGGCCGCGCGAAACAGTGTGTTTGTCATGGCCTACAGCAACATTGCGCTGTCACCTGATGGCGGTGGAACTTGGAGTTTGTCGCGCAGTCTGCCGCGTCAATTGGCCACCGAGCTACTGATGTTGGGCGAGCGCATTGATGCAGAAAGACTTCATGCATTGGGCGTGGTAAACAAATTGTGTGAACCTGGGCAAGCCCTGGGCGCAGCCCTCAGCATGGCCAGCCTCTTAAATCAAAGGGCCCACAATGCCTTGACCAGCATCAAGGAACTAATCAATGAAGCCGATGCCGCCTCCTTGAATCGCCAATTGGCGATGGAACGTGATCATTTCGTGAAGAATTTGCACCACGTCAATGCTGGCATTGGGATTGCGGCCTTTTTGAACAAAGAAAAACCTCGCTACTAGTAAGACAAGGTCTCTCAGGCGACAAATTCTCACAACCCAGTCACTCAAAAGACAGACTATGGACGAACCCATTCTTACGATGGAGGAAAGAGAGTGCATCAACGCTGGACGTTGGTTCTCTTCCCTTTCACCTTCACTCAGGCACGACATACTTCGATGCGCATACGTCAAACGCTACAAAGACGGCGAACTCATTGCAGCCCGCGGAGAACCGCCGGAGCAGTGGATCGCCTGCGCCAAAGGGGCGGTCCGTGTCAGTTCCACCTCCGTGTCGGGCAAATTAATCACTCTAACGTATGTCGAGCCAGGCATGTGGTTTGGCGATGTTTCCATCTTCGACGGCGACAGGCGCACGCACGATGCCTACGCGCATGGCGAAACCACCACACTCAATGTGGCCAAGGCAGATTTCAAGAAAATATTGGCTGCGCACGTCGAGTTGTACGACGCCATGTTGCGCTTGCATGCACGGCGTATTCGACAGCTTTTCGGCTTGGTCGAAGACTTAAATACATTGCCACTCAGGGCGCGTTTGGCCAAACAACTCAATCACTTGGTGCGCAGCTACGGCGTACCCAGTTTGTCCGACGCCAAGGCCATTCGCATCAGCTTGCAATTGGCGCAGGAAGAACTCGCTCAGTTATTAGGAGCTTCGAGGCAGCGCGTGAACCAAGAGCTCAAGCAAATGGAGCGCGAACATGTCATCAAAATAGAACCCGGTGGTCTCACAGTGCTCGACAGAGAGGCCCTTATCAAAATCGTGGATTCGGACAACTGAACGCCAGCACCCTGACCCTCACTTCGTTCATTCACAGCGGTAATTGCCATGAGCCAGTTTGATCATTTCGTGGGCACACGCCCAGTCACCGGCAGCCATGCCTTTGATGTTCCAGTCCTTGAGCGTTGGCTCCAAGCCAACATGCCTGGCTTTGAGGGTCCCCTGATCGTTGAAATGTTCAAAGGTGGACAATCAAACCCAACCTACAAACTCATCACACCCAAATGTGCCTATGTGATGCGCGCCAAGCCTGGGCCCGTGGCCAAATTATTGCCATCGGCACACGCTGTTGAGCGTGAATTTGCAGTGATGAAAGGCTTGGCCGGTACGGCAGTGCCCGTTGCCCAAATGCATGTTCTGTGCGAAGACGAAGCCATTATGGGTCGTGCTTTTTACGTCATGGAATTTGTCGCTGGCCGAGTCTTGTGGGACCAGTCTTTGCCAGGCATGACCAATGCCCAACGTGCTGAAATTTATGACGAAATGAACCGTGTCATTGCAGCGCTGCACAGTGTGAAATTCGCCGAGCAAGGATTGGCCAATTACGGCAAACCTGGCAGCTACATCGAACGTCAAATTGGTCGTTGGAGCAAGCAGTATGTGGCCTCTCAAACCCAGTCCATTCCAGAAATGGACCGCTTGATGGCATGGTTGCCTGCCAATATTCCCAGTAGCGCCAAAGACGAATCGCTGGTCAGCATTGTGCATGGCGACTTTCGCCTAGACAACTTGATGTTTCACCCTAATGAGCCCAAAGTTTTAGCCGTGCTTGATTGGGAACTTTCTACCTTAGGCCATCCGCTGGCAGACTTCAGTTATCACTGCATGGCATGGCACATCAAGCCAGGTTCATTTCGCGGCATTGGCGGCCTAGATCACAAAGCATTGGGCATTCCAGAAGAAGCCGAATACATCCAACGTTATTGCCAACGCACCGGCTTCACCACGCCCGAGAAGTTGGCAATCGATTGGAATTTCTACATGGCTTACAACCTCTTTCGCATTGCAGCCATTCTGCAAGGCATTGCCAAACGTGTTGTAGATGGCACTGCTTCTAGCGATCAAGCCAAATCTTCAGGCGCTGGTGCACAACCCATGGCCAAACTGGCTTGGCAGTTCGCTAGCCAAGTTCATTGAACCCTCATTCAGCAGACCTTTGCTATTTTTAAGATTTAACAGGAGACCTTTAATGCAATTCGAATACTCAGACAAAGTCAAAAGCATGCAAGCGCGCTTGCTGGCATTCATGGACGAACACATTTATCCCAACGAAGCGCGCTTCTTCCAAGAGATTGCCGACAACCGCGCCAAAGGCAATGCTTGGGTCCCCACCAAAATTGTGGAAGAACTCAAACCCAAAGCACTGGCTGCTGGCCTTTGGAATTTGTTCTTGCCAAAGTCACCCCGCGCACCTCAAGGTTTGTCTAATTTGGAATATGCACCCCTGTGCGAAATCATGGGACGTGTACCCTTTGCTGCAGAAATTTTCAATTGCTCAGCCCCCGACACAGGCAACATGGAAACCTTTGAACGCTATGCCAGCGAGGAGCTCAAAGACCAGTGGTTAGAGCCATTGCTGAAAGGCGAAATTCGCTCAGCGTTTCTCATGACAGAACCTGACGTCGCTTCGTCTGACGCCACCAACATTCAGTGCGAAATTTTGCGCGATGGCAACGAATACGTCATCAACGGTCGCAAGTGGTGGTCTTCTGGCGCAGGCGACCCACGCTGCGCGGTTTACATCGTCATGGGCAAAACCAACCCAGACGCAGGCCGCCACGAGCAACAATCCATGATCATTGTGCCAGCCAACACACCTGGCATTACGGTGGTTCGTGCGCTGTCTGTATTTGGTTATGACGATGCGCCGCATGGCCACATGGAGGTGGTGTTAAAGAACGTGCACGTGCCTGCTGCCAATTTGCTGCTGGGCGAAGGTCGCGGTTTTGAAATTGCACAAGGCCGCTTAGGCCCAGGACGCATTCACCATTGCATGCGCACCATTGGCGTGGCCGAGCGCGCACTTGAACTCATGTGCAAACGTTTGAACTCGCGTGTGGCATTTGGCCGTGAAGTTGCGCGTCAAACAGTTTGGCAAGAACGCATTGCGGAATCACGTTGCATGATTGAACAAGCTCGTTTGCTGACATTGAAAGCAGCTTACATGATGGACACCGTGGGCAACAAAGTGGCCAAAGCAGAAATTGCCATGATCAAAATTGTGGCACCACAGATGGCTTGTCAAATCATTGATTGGTCTATTCAAGCGCATGGCGGCGGCGGCGTTTCACAAGACTTCCCACTGGCCTACGCCTATGCACATCAGCGCACCTTGCGTTTGGCAGATGGCCCAGATGAGGTACACCGCAACTCTTTGGCCAAGCTCGAGTTGGCCAAACACTTGCTCATGCCAGGTGAGGTTGAGATGCCCGTTACACGCGGCAGCTAATCTGGCAAGCAACTCAAGGATGACTGCGCAGCAAGGGTGATCTTGAAACTTTGAAAGAACTTTTTAAGCAAGTTTCATGATTTCCCCTGTTACCGCATTAGAATAGCAGGCTAGTCGGAGCGTAGCGCAGTCTGGTAGCGCATCTGGTTTGGGACCAGAGGGTCGAAGGTTCGAATCCTTTCGCTCCGACCATTTTTCTCAATTAAGGCCCTACCTTCTTGGTTCTAGGGCCTTTTTTATCTGCCCGTAGCTCAACTGGATA
>CAXNGF010000194.1:0-4406 GCA_964201905.1 Limnohabitans sp.
TGCCAGTGCCAATTACGAAGAGCACCTTGAATTTTTGAGCATCAAAGTTCAAGATGGACCCTTAACTTCCAAATTGCAACACATTCAAGTGGGCGACACCATTGTGGTGGGACGCAAGCCCACAGGTACATTGCTCATTGATTACCTCACGCCCGCAAAGCGTTTGTACCTGATTGGCACTGGCACGGGCCTGGCACCGTATATGAGCATCATTCGCGACCCCGAAACCTACGAGCGATTTGAGCAAGTGGTTTTGTTGCATGGTGTTCGTGAAGTGAAAGAGCTGGCCTACCACGACTACATTACCAAGGAACTCCCTCAAAATGAGTTTCTAGGCGAGATGGTCAGCAAGCAACTTTTGTACTATCCCACCGTCACGCGAGAAGCGTTTGAGCATCAAGGCCGCGTCACAGAGTTGCTTGAAAACGGTACCATCAGTTTAGACCTTGGCATTCCTGTTTTGAATCCCGAAGAAGATCGGGTCATGATCTGTGGCAGTCCTGAAATGTTGCGCGACCTCAAGGCTCTTTGCGAAAAGCGTGGCTTTGTTGAAGGCAATACCAGTATTCCAGGCCAGTTCGTGATAGAACGTGCTTTTGTTGAAAGCTAATTCTTGAAAAATTTATCGACGCCGCGTTGGCTAGCCTTGGTTGCTACAGCTTGCTTGGCCATGTTGGCTTTTGGCATTGTGTATTTGCAAAATCATTTAGGCCTAGAGCCTTGCCCGATGTGCATCGTTCAGCGCTATGCACTGATGGTTGTCATTGTGTGGTGTCTATTGGGTACCCGTGTCAATACGCCTGTTATGACTCTCGTCATGACATGGCTCATAGCAATCACTTCAGGTTTTGGGGCCTTCGTGGCTGCGCGTCAATCATGGCTGCAATGGTATCCGCCTGAGGTGGCGTCTTGTGGCCGCGATTTTTACGGCATGATTGAAAACTTTCCGCTTCAACGCGCCATTCCTATGATTTTCAAGGGCAGTGGCGATTGCACCAAAATCGATTGGACATTTTTAGGTGGCTCTATTGCCAATTGGTCGTTTGTCGTTTTCATGAGCATCTTTTTCCTCATGATTTTTCTGCGGCTACATGACGGCTTGTTTAGAACGACGCCAAAGATACAAGCATTAGAAACACTTAGTTGAGTTTTTTAACCAGCACTTGGCTGCGTCGGTCCCAGTTGTATTTGCGCTTGCGTCCTTCTGGCAACCAGTCGGGGTCCATTTGAACAAACCCGCGCTTGATGAACCAATGCATGGTGCGGGTGGTGAGCACAAAAATACTTTCCAATCCCATTGCGCGAGCGCGCTGCTCAACACGTTTCAATATCTTTTCACCATCGCCTTGGCCCTGCGATTGGGGTGATACCGTGAGGGCGGCCATCTCGGCGGTCTTAGCTTCGGCATAGGGGTAGAGCGCAGCACAGGCGAAGATCACGCCATCGTGTTCAATGATGGTGTAGTGGTCAACATCTCTCTCAATTTCTGTTCGATTTCGTTTGACCAAGGTGCCATCGTTCTCGAAGGGTTCAATCAGTTGAAGAATGCCACCGACATCGTCTGACGTGGCCTCTCTGAGTTCTTCCAGCTTTTCATCAATCACCATGGTGCCAATGCCATCGTGCACATAAATTTCTAGCAGCAAGGCGCCATCGACTGCGAAGGGCAAGATGTGACTTCGTTCAACGCCTTCCTTGCAAGCCTTCACGCAGTGTTGCAAATAAAAGGCGATGTCTGTGGGGGCGAGCGCTGGAGGCAGTTTTTTCAATAAACTTTCTGCCGCAGCCAAAGGCAATTCGGTGTCGATGGGATTGTCTTCAGATTCGGGCTCTTCTGGTTTGATTCGCAGACCCGGAATTTCGGTCAAGAAAATAAGTTTGTCAGCTTGAAGTTCAATGGCCACACTGGTGGCCACTTCTTCCATGGATAAATTAAAAGCTTCTCCTGTTGGTGAAAAACCAAACGGCGAGAGTAAAACCATGGCGCCCATTTTCAGCGTCTGGGTTATGCCTGCAACGTCGACTTTGCGAACCAGTCCGGAGTGCTGAAAATCTATGCCATCCACAACGCCAACGGGGCGAGCGGTCAGGAAGTTGCCGCTGATGACGCGAACGGTTGAGCCCGCCATGGGTGTGTTGGGCAAACCTTGACTGAAGGCGGCTTCAATTTCATAGCGCAGTTGACCTGCTGCTTCTTGTGCGCAGTCTAGCGCCACCTCGTCGGTAATGCGTATACCTTGTGAGTACTTGGGCACATGACCCTTGGCCTTAAGTTGCTCATTCACTTGGGGCCTAAAGCCATGGACTAACACAATCTTGACGCCCATGCTTTGAATCAAGGCTAAATCTTGAGCCAAGTGCTGCAGTTTGCCTGCTGCGATGGCTTCACCTGCAATGCCCACCACAAAGGTTTTGCCACGGTGCATGTGAATATAGGGTGCCACCGAGCGAAACCAAGGTACGAAGGTGAAGTTAAAGACAGTAGACATGAGCTTGTGGGTCTCTAGAAGGGGGGCCAAGACAGGGGATAATTCAAGGCTTACGCCATCCCTGATTTTTACAGAAGTTTTGCCATTGTCCGCCACCCCCTTGAAAATCGAGTTTCCCGAGTCTTTGCCGGTGTCGGCAAAGCGCGACGAAATCGCGCAGGCCATAGCGGATCATCAGGTCATCATTGTCTGCGGTGAGACTGGATCGGGTAAAACCACGCAATTGCCCAAGATCGCGCTGGCCCTTGGCCGCGGCAGGCTCAACGCCGCCTCAGGCCAGAGAGGCAAGTGGATAGGCCATACACAGCCAAGGCGCATTGCGGCCAGCAGTGTGGCCAAACGCATTGCCGAGGAGCTCAAAACCCCTTTGGGCGATGTGGTGGGTTACAAAATTCGCTTTCAAGACCGCTTGTCCAAGGATGCCTCGGTCAAGCTCATGACTGATGGTATTTTGCTGGCCGAAACGCAAAACGACCCCCTTCTAGAGGCCTACGACACGCTGATCATTGACGAGGCCCACGAACGGAGCCTGAACATTGACTTCCTGCTGGGCTACTTGCGTCAAATCTTGCCGCGTCGCCCAGACCTCAAGGTGGTGGTTACCTCGGCCACCATTGATGCCGATCGTTTTGCGCGGCACTTTGCTTCCAGCAAGGGGCCCGCGCCAGTCATCATGGTTTCTGGCAGAACCTTTCCAGTAGAGATGCGGTGGCGTCCTTTCGAAGAAACGCGTGAACACGATTTGAACGATGCCATTGCCGAAGCCGTAGACGAACTATGGATTGGCAACGCAGCCGGAGACATCTTGGTGTTCTTGCCTGGCGAGCGTGAAATTCGAGAAGCAGCTGACCATTTGCGCAAGCACCTATTACACAGCGCTGTCACGCGGGGTGCAGAAGTGTTGCCTCTCTTTTCGCGTTTGTCGCAAGCCGATCAAGAGCGTGTGTTTGATTCACATTCAGGCAGGCGCATTGTGTTGGCAACCAACGTGGCCGAAACTTCTCTTACAGTGCCTGGCATTCGGTATGTGATTGATGTGGGTACCGCCCGCGTGAAACGCTACAGCCTGCGCAGCAAAGTTGAGCAATTGATGGTGGAGCCCATCAGTCAAGCCGCTGCCAACCAGCGCGCGGGTCGCTGTGGTCGTGTGGCCAACGGCATTTGCATTCGTTTGTACGATGAAAAAGATTTCAATGGACGGCCACGATTTACGGATCCTGAGATATTGCGATCCTCATTGGCTGGTGTGATCTTGCGCATGAAGTCATTGCACTTGGGTGTAGTCGATGACTTTCCGTTCATTGAAGCACCGTCGAAACGCGCCATCACCGATGGCTACCAATTGCTGGCTGAGCTAGGCGCTGTCACAGAGGCCAATGAGCTCACGCGCACCGGAGCTGAATTGGCCAAGTTGCCCTTGGACCCGCGAGTGGGCCGTATGATTTTGGAAGCTCGCGACAGGCAAGCTTTGGACGAAGTCTTGGTCATTGCCAGTGCTTTGTCGGTGCAGGATGTTCGTGACCGGCCTTTAGAGGCGCAAGCGCAAGCCGATCAGGCGCATGTGAAGTTTGACGATGAGAAAAGCGAATTTACGGGTTATTTGAAATTGTGGAAATGGTTGGCTGATGCACGCGGCGGCAAATCGCCTGCCGGGTCAGAGCACAAGTTAAGCAATCGCCAATATGAGCAGTTGTTGCGTCAAAACTTTGTCAACATTCGGCGTGTGCGGGAATGGCGCGATACTCACACACAACTGCACACCACTGTGGCGGAGCACCGTTGGCAATTGAATAGCAAGCCAGCCAGCTACGAGCAAATTCACATGTCGATGATGGCCGGTTTGCTGGGCAATGTGGGTTGCAAGCAAGACGATGAAGACGTTTATTTAGGCGCGCGTGGTATCAAGTTTTACCGCCA
>CAXNGF010000195.1:0-4327 GCA_964201905.1 Limnohabitans sp.
GACAACAAGCGCATTCGTCCCTTGGCAGTGACGTCACTGAAACGGGTGCCAGAGTTTCCAGAAATTCCAACCATTGCCGAAGCAGGCTTTCCAGGATTTGAGGCCCCCGCATGGTGGGCGCTTTTGGCTTCTGCCAAAACACCACCCGAGATTGTGAAGCGAATGAATGAAGAGTTGAACAAGGTTTTACAAAACCCAGAAATATCTCAAAGGTTGACTGCACAGGGTATAGAAATATCAGGTGGCAGTGTCGACAAAGCCAAAACCTTCATTGACAAGCAAATAGACACATGGGCCAAAGTGGTTCGTGAGAACAACATCAAGCCAGATTGATCAACCAGCCCGCTTTTGAAATAGGGCCTTGCGCCCTATTTTTTTAATTTTCTTCGGGTGTAATTTCCAAAGCAACCAGCAACCTGGCGACCATGTTGTAAGCCGCAATGGCGGTTGTGAGTTCAACAATTTCAGTGGTATTCAGACGCGATTGAAGATGTCTGAAGAGTGCCTCCTCCACCTTGACACGAAGTGTCATCTGCGCTGCATATTGCACCACCCACTGCGACATTTCATCCAATGCGGCGTCAGTGACACCATCGGCTGGACTGGCATCAAGCGCTCGTTTTAAACCGTCTAGTTCTGCTTGCGTGCCGCCTGCTTTTAAATAGTCAGGGGCATGGTGGTGGTATTCGTAGTGCGCCCCTGTAAGTAAGGCCACAGCGCAAATGCCAAGCTCACACAATTTGCGCGGGGCAGACAAACCCGTTCGGACATTGCGCATGTAGACGTTCCATCCGGCCGCAA
The DNA here is from genome assembly GCA_964201905.1 of Limnohabitans sp. Lineage (GTDB taxonomy): Bacteria > Pseudomonadota > Gammaproteobacteria > Burkholderiales > Burkholderiaceae_C > Limnohabitans_A. The sequence continues at coordinate 802 of CAXNGF010000195.1, forward strand.
CCGGCTCACTCCACAACAGCGCTTTATCAAGATTAAGCAGTGCGCCGCCCCTGCGGGCCAAAATGGTGTCTACCAATTCTTGGGGTTGAGCGTGTTGCTCTGGCGTCCAATCAGGAATGCGCATGCTGTGTCCTTCCGTGTTTAGCGGTAATAAGCCTCTACCGTACCCTTGAGTTTCATGAGCAAGGGATTGCCTTTGCGGTCAAGCGCTTTGCCAGCAGGCACTTTGACCCACCCTTCGCTGATGCAATATTCCTCTACATCTTTTCGATCTTTGCCATTGAACCGAATGCCAATATCGTGCTCAAAAACAGCGGCTACGTGAAAAGAACTGCGGGGGTCGATAGAGAGGTGGTCTGGTAAATCGGGTCGTGAGTTGGTGTCGCTCATTTTTTTGTAATTTCATCCATTCAGAATAGATTTGTATTTTCCAACATTTAGGTTCAATTTGCATGACCGCCGCAACGATTCATGAACTTAAGAATGAACACACGGCAACCAAAGCATCTCGAATTAACGCTATTCAAGCTCTAAATAACAGCCATCATGGATCAGGCGTTGCTGCAAGATTGGTATGTCCTGATTTTGAAACATCGATGAATCGCTTGCGTAAGCCGCCGCAGTGCCAGCTGCTTGACCCATGACAAAACAGCCACCACTCACTCGCGCAGCAGACTGGCCTTCATGCGTCATGGAGGCGCATCTGCCTGCCACCAACAAATTCATAACCGATTGAGGAACCAACATCCGCCAAGGCAAATCGTTGTAAAGCCTTTGATGAGCGCCTTGAGCTTGCAGCGGAAATTGCCATTCAATCTTTCCTTGCGCATGCATTTCCATAGGCCATGCACTGCAGCCGATGCTGTCTTTGAATGAAGCGCAATGGAGAATGTCATGGCCAGTTAAAGCATAGATGCCTTGAATTCTGCGGCTTTCACGAATGCCAATTTGTGGCGCTATTTCTGTAATGCTCGCTTGCCCAAAGCCTGGTACTTCGTTTTTCAAAAAACGGAAAAATTCACCAATTTGTTGACGCCCTTCTAATTCACCCTGACTTAACTGGCGTGCATCTGTGGCGTCCATGGCGCATCCATTGGACTGCGCAATCTGGGTGACGTTGGCACGCCACTCGGATGGATTTTTTTGAGGTCGCAAGATGGCGCCTTCGCGAGGAAATTGATAGGCCCCGGGTTTTTCTGTCTGCACTTTTTTTATCAACTGATTGATGGCTTGAAATTCACCCACAGCAGCCATAGCAGCTTCGGGGTTGACATGCGCCAATCGAAACATGGTCGTAGGATAAAGACCACTGCCCTGACCATCGCCTGTTTCATAGGGCACACCGGCAAATGCCGCTACATCTGCATCGCCCGAACAATCAATGAAGCTTTTTGCCAACACGGCTTGGCGACCTGATTTGGTTTCTACAAAGAGCGCCTTGATTCGGCTGTCTTCCATGCTGACATTGGCAGCCCAAGCATGAAATAAAACCTCAACACCCGCATCCACCATCATCTGATCGGCCACGCATTTGTAGGCCGACATGTCGTAGGAGCGAACGCGAATGCGGCCTTGCATGCCGTCTTGAGGCTCGTTCAAGCCTTCCATGGCCAGCAAGCGGTCAAAAATTTCGTCGACCACGCCGTGAACGACTTGCTGCATGTCGCCTTGGCGAACACCATACAGACCTGCAAAGTTGGTCACGCCACCTGCCGTGCCCATACCGCCTAGAAAGCCGTAGCGTTCGACCAATAAAACCTTGGCGCCATGCTTGGCCGCGCTCCAACTGGCCGCTATGCCTGCGGGGCCACCTCCTACCACCACCACATCAAATTCACCGTAAACTGGCAGTTGACGTGCTGGCTCTGACCAATCCTTAATCAATCGAGATACCGGTGCGTTTGATGACGGGTGTCATGACACGCAGCTCTTGAAGCATGAAACTTTTCAATTCAGAATCTGTGCCACCGATGGGCTCCATGTATTGGCCAAAGAGTTTTTCTTTGACATCTGGCATGGCCAAAACAGCATTGATTTCTTGATTCATGCGCTGAACAATATCAGAGGACGTCGTAGCGGGTGCCATGATGGCCATCCAAGCTATGTTTTCAATGCCTGTAAAGCCCGCTTCTTTCATGGTGGGCACATCGGGTAAGAACTGGCTGCGCTTGGCGGTAGACACAGCCAAAGCGCGCATCTTGCCGGCCTTGACTTGCGGCAATACGGCCACTGCTGGCACACAGGCAAACTGCACATCACCCTGCAAAATAGCCATGATGGCAAGCGGTGAGGATCCATAGGGAATGTGAACAGCAAAGGTGTCTGTTTTCACTTTGAGAAGTTCTACGCCCAACTGCGACAAACTGCCAATGCCGGTTGAAGAGAAATTGAATTGCCCCGGTTTCTTGCGCATGGCCTCAATCAAATCAGACAAAGAATTGATGCCTGAGTCAGTGCGAACGGCGCACACATTGGACTGACCCCCTGCCAAAACAACAGGCCTTAATTCTGTGAAGGGGTCATAGCTTAACTTTTTATAAAGGACTGTGTTGTAAACCAAAGGACCATTGGTACTGATCAAAAACGTGTAGCCATCGCCCGCAGATTTAGCCACAAAGCCTGAGCCCGTATTGCCGCCTGCACCCACGCGGTTTTCAATGACCACGGGTTGTCCCAGTCGAGCCGATAGCTTTTCCGAAACAATTCTGGCAATCACATCAGGCGATGAGCCTGGGCCATAGGGCACTACCAACTTAATGGGTCGATTGGGCCAAGCAGTTTGTGCAAAGGAGGAAACGGATGTCGTTAAAAAAGTAAGCGCCGTTGCACCCAACAACAAAACAAGCAGGGCTCGGCGATGCCATGAACTGGCTTTTGATCGAGCTTGTGCAACAGTATTGGAACGGGTTGTAAATATTGACTTCATGATTTCACTTCTTCAGTTTGAGCAAACAATTCTTGTTCAGCGGCTATAAAACCTGCCACCATACTCCTATAAGCTGACGCCACAATATTTTCAAATCCAGGAAAATTTGCAGCATGTTCAGAAGCCAAGTTTCGCACTTTTTGAAAGACTTGCGCTTGCCTGGCCGGCGCAGCCACTTGAAATGCGTCTTTTTTAAAGCGCGTGGCATCCCGAACGCAAAGCGCCCTCTCAGCCATCAAGGCCACAATTTGGCTGTCTAAAGCGTCAATTTGATCCCGTAATACCTGTAAGTTAGGCGCCCTGTTTTGGTAATGGGGGTCTTTAAAACGGCGAACTGCAGGCGTGAGCGGTGTCGGTTCTTGCGATGTTGTCACGTTCAATCTTTCTTGGATCATTCGATCGGGTGTCTTTTATTTTAGGCCAACAGGCAACAGCCTGAAAAGGCTTAATCAGGCCCTAATTTGGTCTGACCAATTAGGGTAATCTTGGATAAGAAATACGTCTCAAGAGTGTGATACTGCACCTTAGTTTGAGCAGTCTGCCCGTGGTCATTTGAACCACTGAGGCGTTTTTCTAGGAATTTGCCAATGGCCAGTGTAT
>CAXNGF010000196.1:0-4326 GCA_964201905.1 Limnohabitans sp.
CAAAGCGAAATTGAAGCCGCATACCATTTGGCAGAAGCCGAAGGCAGTGAGGTTTTGGTTGAACGGCACATTTTGGGTGACGAGCATCGCTTGTTGGTGGTTGGCGGCAAAGTTGTGGCGGCCAACAAAGGGGAAGTGGCCAGCATCGTGGGTGACGGCATCCACAACATTGCAGCGCTTATTGAAAGTCAACTCAACTCAGACCCTCGCCGCGGCGAAGAAGAAGATTTCCCGCTCGACATCATTCGGCTTAACGATCTCAGCGCTGCTACCCTTGAGCTCAAGCGTCAGGGGCTTACAGGTCAAAGTGTTCCTGAAAAAGACCGCCATGTGGTGGTCATGCGCACCGGCAACATGGCCATCGATGTCACCGATTTAGTTCATCCCGATGTAGCCGAATTGGCGGCTCTTGCTGCTCGAATTGTGGGATTGGACATTGCTGGCGTCGATATGGTCGCACTGGACATTTCCAAACCCATGAAGGCGCAAGGCGCAGCCATCGTTGAAGTCAATGCCGGCCCGGGTCTACTTATGCACCTTAAACCTGCAACTGGCTCACCCAGACCTGTGGGCAAAGCTATTGCCGCACATTTGTTTGTCGAAAATTCTGAATCAAGAATCCCAGTGGTAGGCTTAATTGGCCAAGAAAACACAACAGGCACCAGTCACCTTATCGCATGGCTGCTGCACCTTCAAGGATTGCAAACTGGCCTTTCATCAGCCAAGGGTTTGTTTTTGGGCCAACGCTGCCTTAACGCCCAAAGCGGCATGGAATGGGAATCAGCCCAACGCTTGCTCATCAATCGATCTGTTCAGGCCGCTGTTTTTGAAACCACCGCCAGACACTTGTTGTCCGAGGGCCTGCCCTACGACCGCTGTCAAGTAGGCGTGATCACGTCCATGCCCAAAGCAGCTGGCCTCGAAGATTTGTACATTCAAAGCGATGAACAAATGGCCAATGTGGTCAGAACCCAAATGGACGTCGTGTTATCACAAGGCATGGCCGTGCTAAACGCTGAAGACGAAGATGTGGTTAATCTTGCTCAGTATTGCGATGGCGAAGTTACTTTTTTCGCCAGCTCTGAAGAGCACCCCCGCATCGTTCAGCATCGCAGTGAAAACGGACGTGTCGTTTTCTGGCGTAAAAATCATTTGGTCTTGGCCCAAGGTACGCATGAAATTGAAGCCCTGAATCGCCAATTGCCTGCCATCGACAAAGTATTTAAAAACCAGCACCTCAAATGCACAGAAGTTTTGGCAGCTTCTGCCGCTGCTTGGGCTCTTGGCATTCAAACTGACCTCATCAGAGCAGGCATTAAAAGTTTTGGGCAAAGTTCTGGCGCTCACTGAGCCACAGACCACAGCCCCGCCTTCTGACTTACACAGCAAGACCAGCTTCAATCAGGATCAAGTTTCATGGAAGTTTCAAGAATTCGAGCTTTGCGAGGGCCCAATTTATGGAGCCGCCAAACCAGCATCGAAGCCATCGTAAGCTGTGAACCCCATGAGCGCGAAATGCCCCCTGGCAATGAGTTCGAAAAGCAACTTCGACGAATTTTCCCAACAGTTGGCCCCCTAGAAGGTACACGCCCTGGTCAACCCGCCAGCATGGCACATGCCCTCGAAAAAATTACGCTAAGTCTGCAAAACCAAGCTGGGTGCCCTGTCACATTCAGCCGTACAACTGCCACCGAGGAAGATGGCATTTACCAAGTCGTTGTTCAGTACACCGAAGAAGCCGTTGGCAAATTGGCCCTCGATTGGGCTGAGAAACTTTGTCTAGCTGTGAAAACGCAAACCGCCTTCGATTTAAATCAAGCCCTCACTGAGTTGCGCGATTTGGATGAGAACGTTCGCCTTGGGCCTTCCACAGGCTCCATAGTGGACGCTGCGGTTCTGAAAGGCATCCCCTACCGTCGGCTCACTGAAGGCAGCATGGTGCAATTTGGTTGGGGCAGCAAGCAACGTCGCATCCAAGCTGCCGAAACAGACACCACCAGTGCCATTGCCGAATCGATAGCCCAGGACAAAGACCTCACCAAATCCCTGTTGTTGGCTGCAGGGGTGCCTGTCCCCATAGGAAGGCCCGCCAAAGACTTAGAAGATGCTTGGCAGATTGCGCAAAGCATTGGACTTCCTGTTGTGGTTAAGCCCCAAGATGGCAATCAAGGCAAGGGCGTCACTGTCAATATCATTGAGCGCGAACTGTTTAAACAAGCTTACGAAACAGCCTCCCGATATGGCGAAGTTTTGGTCGAAAAATTCTTACCTGGTAGTGACTATCGTTTGCTGGTCGTTGGCAACAAGTTGGTAGCGGCTGCAAGACGTGAACCCCCCTTGGTTGTTGGCGATGGCGTCCTTACCGTGAAAGCCCTGGTCGACAAAGTCAATGCCGACCCGCGCCGAGGTGATGGTCATTCCACTTCTCTGACTAAAATTAAGTTCGATGACATTGCCATCGGCCGCCTGAAGTTACAAGATCTGGAACCGAATTCAGTTCCTGAAAAAGGTCACCGCGTCATTTTGCGCAACAACGCCAACTTGTCCACTGGCGGTACAGCCACAGACGTCACTGACGATGTTCACGCCGAAGTCGTTGCACGCGTGGTAGCTGCAGCTCAGATGGTGGGCGTTGATATTTGTGGTGTCGACGTCGTCTGCGAATCGGTCCTCAAGCCTCTTGAAGAACAAAATGGTGGCATTGTCGAAGTCAATGCAGCGCCTGGCTTGCGCATGCACATCAGCCCTTCATTTGGCAAAGGCCGCAATGTTGGCAAGGCAATCATCGACTACATGTATCCCAATGGGGAAAACGGCCGTATACCCGTCATTGCGGTAACGGGCACCAATGGTAAAACAACTACCGTGCGGCTGACGGCTCACCTCCTCAAAGCCAATCAGATGCGCGTGGGCATGACCAACACCGACGGTGTGTATGTCAATGGCCGCCAAATTGACGATGGTGACTGCAGCGGACCGCGCAGTGCAAGAAATGTGCTGATGCACCCCGATGTCGATGCTGCTGTGTTTGAAACAGCTCGGGGTGGCTTGCTGCGCGAGGGATTGGCTTTCGATCGTTGCCAAGTGGCCATCGTCACCAACATTGGCTCTGGCGATCACTTAGGCTTGAACTACATCACTACCTTAGAAGATTTATCGGTCTTAAAACGGGTTGTTGTGTTGAATGTTGCAAGCGATGGCATGGCTGTTTTGAATGCAGCCGACCCTCAAGTCGCCATGATGGCCAGGATGTGTCCTGGTGACGTCACTTTCTTCGCTCTAGACTCACATCATCCTGCATTGGCCACGCACCGAGCTCAAGGTAAGCGAGTGGTTTACACAGAAAACGGCAGCATTGTGGCTCAACAGGGAAAGAAGTCATTCCGAATTCCCCTCACTGAAGTACCCCTGACACACCAAGGACAAATTGGTTTCCAAACTGAAAATGTCTTGGCTGCAGTGGCAGCGGCTTGGGCCGTCAATGTGCCTTGGGACACCATTGCACTGGGCTTGTCCACTTTCATCAGCGACATCCAAGGCGTGCCCGGTCGATTCAATGTATTTGATTACAAGGGTGCTACTTTGATCGCCGATTACGGTCACAACCCTGATGCCATTCAGGCCTTGGTTCAAGCTGTTGACAACATGCCAGCACAAAAAAGAGTGGTGGTTATCAGTGGTGCGGGCGATCGCCGTGATCAAGACATTCGAGATCAAACTCAAATTTTGGGCACAGCCTTTGACGAAGTCATTTTGTACCAAGATGCTTGCCAACGTGGCCGCAGCGAAGGTGAAGTGATTCAACTGCTTCGCGAAGGTCTGAATGGTGCTGTCCGAACCCAGTATGTTCAAGACATTCAGGGTGAGTTCAATGCCATTGACACAGCCTTGGCGCGTCTTTCTGCAGGCGACTTATGCCTTATCTTGATTGATCAGATAGAAGCTGCACTGGCCTACATTCAGGGCAAAGTGAATGAAAGTCAAGAGGCTTCAGCCAAGTAACATGACCCCTGTGCAGGTTGCCACAAACGTGGCAACCCATTGCAACCATTGACTCCAAGTCGTTTTTTGAACTTCAATTCGCAAGTGCAATTGACGTCCCAAGAAGACAGACAATCCAAAGGCAAGCAACAAGCCCAGCGCATTGATTGGTTTATTTTCAGACCAGAAATTAGAAACCACAGCACTGACCGCCAAACTCACGCTGAAGTGAATTAGAAAAATGGCGTAAGAGGCATTTGACAATTCGCGAATCCATTTCCTTTGGAAGCACTGAATAGCATTGCAATCATTTGCCTCATACCAGCACAACAACAAAGCTGCTGC
>CAXNGF010000197.1:0-4267 GCA_964201905.1 Limnohabitans sp.
GCTCAATTGCCAGCGTGATAAGGCCCTGAGGCTAGCACCCACGCAAATTGCAATCACTGCAAACATGTATCAGCGGGGGTAAAAAGTGAAGACTTAATTAAATCAAGAGGGAAAAAGATTGTTTTTATGCTACAGAAAAAAAGTTGAACTTGCAGCTTAACCATCAACGATTAACGAGGACCTAATATACACTGCTAGCCAAAATTAATGAAAATTTCAACAGATATTTCAATGTCAACTCCACCGATAAAACCGCCCATTGGAGGCGCTGTTGAAAGCGCGCTTCAGCGCTTGTTGATGATGATCATGTGTGGCGACCTGAGTCCAGGTGAACAAATTCGGCAGCAAGAAATGGCGGGACAATTTGGCATTAGCCGTGTTCCTTTGCGCGAGGCACTGAACGTATTGGCTCAGCAGAGTTTGTTAGTTCACCGCCCCAACCAAGGCTACTTTGTGGCCAAACGCGGCCCAGGCGAATTGGCGCAAATTAGACGAATGCTCCACTTGCTGGAAAACGAGGTCATGAAAACTTTGCATTGGCCAACCGAGGGCGAACTTGCACAGTTGCGGGCAATCAACGACAGCATACGAGCCACCGTAGACCAAGAGCATTGGGCCGATTTACAACGTCTGAACCGTGATTTTCACAATTTCATTTTGACGCTTTCGCCCTTTCAACTCATCACTGAAGAAATTCGCCGACTCTTCACTTTGGCCGATCCATTTTTTGGCGCTAAGTTTCAACGTGTCTCAGCTCGTGCACTGACAGTGCAGGAACACGACTTGATCATTGATGCCTTGGCATTACAAGACCGCAGCGCCCTGATGCAAGCCGTCGAAGCGCATCGCTACAGCAATGTGGAAGGCTTAACTCAGACCATCGCAGGACAGGCCTCAGTGACCACCTCTGCATGGGAAGCTGCCAGAGAAAAAGCTTGAATCACCGGCGAAGCGTCTAAGATTTCAAAGGTCGAATGAACTTAAAGTTAAAAGGGTAATTACCCATTAAGTAAGATTGAATTCAATTTAGAATTCAATTGCTTTTTTTGATCATAGCTAAGGTCTTATGTTCTTGAAACTTCATCACCCACGGAAACATATGTCTATGTTGCTTTCTTCCAAGCGAAAATTTTTAGGCATGGCGCTCCTTGTCCAAACGATTTCTTTTCACTTGATGGCTCAAGCGCAGGTTAGCACGGTGCCTTCTTATCCAACGCAACAAGTCAACATTGTGGTGCCTTTTGCCCCTGGCGGCGGCACCGACACGACTGCCCGATTGCTGGCACAAAAACTCAGTGAAAAGTGGGGAAAGACAGTCATTGTTGAGAACAGGCCCGGTGGCAACACGGTCATTGCCACGCAGATGGTGGCAAAAGCTAAGCCTGATGGCCACACCCTGCTGATTGCGAATTCCACATTTGCCATCAACCCGCTTCTTTCTCCAAATCTACCCTACGACTCGAACAAAGATTTTGTACCCATCGGTACAGTGGCTGGAGGCCCGTTCATGATGCTCGTGCATCCAAGCGTTCCAGCCAACGACCTCAAAGGCATGTTACAAATTCTGCAAAGTGCAAAGCCGGGCGAATGGAACTTTGCCACAGTGGGTGGCAGCGGAATCGGTCGCATCGTGGGTGAACTGTTCTCAATACAGTCTGGCACCAAACTCCAACACATTCCATACAAGGGGGCCTCTCAAATCGCTACGGATTTGTTGGCTGGAACGGTCAAGCTGACCATTGACCCCCCAAACACTTATATCTCGCATGTCAAAAATGGCAAATTGAAAGCACTGGCTGTGACGGGCAAACGCTTGGCCTCTTTGCCTAACGTTGCGACTTTTGCCGAGCAGGGCATGCCTGAGTTTGACGTGCGCTCGTGGTATGGCCTGCTTGCGCCTGCTGGCACACCCAAAGCAATTATTCAAAAAATATCAAACGACGTTCTAGAAATTCTTTCTCAGCCTGACGTTAAAGACAAATTCGCCGCATTGGAGCTCGACCCGATGCCCTCTAGTCCAGAACAGTTCCAGCTTTATTTGCGAACTGAAACCGAGAAATTCAGCCGTGTCGTTAAGGCAGCCAATATCAAGGCTGCTGATTAAACTTTTACAAATTGAAAGAAAGTACAGAGAACCCCATGATCATTGATTCCCACGCCCACGTTGTCATACCGCCCTACAGCCACAAGTTTTTGTCTGAACTTGTGGGCAGCCGCGGCAACCCTGTGCGCCCTCCGGCTCATACAGAAGAAGGTGTTCGAAAGGCAGGTCAGTCCATCATTGACATCATGGATTCAGTAGGTACTGACATTCAGTTTTTGTCACCACGTCCTTACCAGCAGATGCACTCCATCAAGCCCGCTCGCGTGACCGCGATGTGGACGAAGCACATGAACGATTTAATTTTCGAGACAGTGAAAATGTTTCCAAAACGTTTTCGCGCAGTCGCCGGTTTGCCCCAATACCGCGATGAGAGTCCTGAAAACTGTCTAGCTGAGCTTGAGTTTCGTGTCAAAGAGCAGGGTTTCCTAGGTTGTCTTCTCAACCCCGATCCGACTGAAAGCGATGGCCCACCGCCGCCTGGACTTGGCGACCCATTTTGGTACCCTTTGTACGAAAAAATGTGCGAGCTGGACATTCCCGCTCTTGTCCATTCCGCTGGCAGCTGCTCGCCGCGAGAGTCATACACATTGAAGTTCATCAATGAAGAAAGTATTGCAATCATTTCGCTGCTTGACTCCAAGGTCTTCGAAAAATTTCCTAATTTGAAAATTATCATTCCCCACGGTGGTGGTGCTATTCCTTATCAGATGGGCCGTTTTCGCTCCTGGTCTGTTCGCAAGCCTGGCATGGAGTTCTTTGATGACCGCCTCAAACGCCTTCACTTTGACACATGCAATTACGACAAACTCGCTTTGGAGTTGTTGTTTAAAACAGTCGGCCCAGATCGCGTGCTTTTTGCCACCGAAAAGCCTGGTACCGGCAGCGGCCGAGACCCCAAAACGGGTCTTGATTACGATGACTTAAAACCAGTCATCGAGAGCATTGACTTTCTTAGCGAAGAGGACAAGCGCAACGTGTTTGAGTGCAACTGCACTCGTCTGTACACACGTTTCCGCAAAGACTGACATGGCAAAAATCGTTCTGGGTATCGGCACATCTCACACGCCGATGCTCAATTTAACTTCGCTACAGTGGCAACACCGCGCTGAGGTTGATTACGCCAATCGCAAGCTCAACTTGTCTGATGGTCGATTTGTCAGCTACCCAGAATTGTTGGCTGAGCGTGGTCCGCGTTATCGCGATGATGTAGCCTTGCCGGTACTTGAAGAAAAAGAGCGAGCCTGTCAGGCGGCTTTAGACAAACTGGGTGATGCCTTAGAGCTGGCAAATCCTGACCTTGTGATTATTGTGGGAGACGATCAGGCTGAGCTTTTTTCTCCAGACAATCAGCCGGCCTTTGCTGTTTTTCATGGTGAAGAAATTGTCACATACCAAGGTAAATATGCACAAGGCGCACCCGACTGGATGCGCCAAGTAGGCAAAGGTTACTTGATGGACGACGTTTATCGTTTGCCGGGGCACCCAAAACTGGCAATGCAACTGATTGAAGGACTCATGGACCAGGAGGTTGATGTCTCTTGCGTGGCCAGCGTGAAAGATCCGTCTAAGGCTGGCTTTGGCCACGCCTATGGCTTCATCATCAAGCGCTTGTTTCGCCAAACTATTCCCGTTGTGCCTGTGCTGCTTAACACCTACTTCCCGCCCAATGTGCCAACGGCTGCGCGGTGTTATGACGTGGGAAACAAGTTGCGCGCAGTCGTCGAAGCTATTCCTGGAGATCAGCGCGTTGCAGTGATTGCGTCTGGTGGTTTGAGCCACTTTGTTGTAGACGAGGCGCAAGATTTGAAGGTGATGCAGGCGCTGAAAGACAAGGATGCTCAGACGCTGCGGTCAATTCCACGCCATGCTCTGAAGTCTGGCTCATCCGAGACACTGAACTGGATTCTCACTGCAGGTGCAGTAGAGGCTTTACCCCTTCGCTTTTCTGAATATCAGCCGCTTTATAGAACTGAGGCTGGCACCGGCGTAGGCGCAGCTTTTTGTATCTGGCATGAATGACCGCTAAGGATTCAATGTGCTGACCGAAGAAAAAAACCAGTTGTTAACGCGAGTAGGACCTGGCACGCCCATGGGGTCTTTGCTGCGTCGCTATTGGATGCCAATTGCTGGCGTGTCTGAATTCGAAAGTTGCCATACCAAGGT
>CAXNGF010000198.1:0-4262 GCA_964201905.1 Limnohabitans sp.
TAGTGCGCGGCGTTGAACTTTTGGAGCCTGCTCTTTTGTCTGGGTGCGAAGGTGATCGAGCATTGACTCGTGGCACTGATGCAATAACCGATAAAGCCCCTGTTCCTGCTGCAAAGCCTGGTCGACACAGCGTCATTGGCCTAGGATTCCCAAAGCTTCAAATTGGTGGTGAGCTGGTAGAGTTAAAGGTACAGGTGAGTGCTGACCAAATAGTCATGATCACTCGTTAAATTGACTGGCTTAAGTCACCGTCATACCTGACCCATACTCATTGTGCAAAAGGCTAAGGCATGAAGTCTATGAATTCAGCGGATATAGAGCTGGAAACGAGTCATTACTTGCGTCGGGCGGAAAATCGCTTGATGAACATTTCAGATTTTTTCATAGTTTAAAAATGATGCCATTGAATGTTTTAGGTACTCCTCTTGTAGCTTGTTCACATGACCCCATCACAGGTTATTTCCGCGATGGGTGCTGCAAAACCAATGAACTTGACCTGGGAACGCACGTTGTTTGTGCCAAGGTAACTGCAGAGTTCCTTAATTTTTCAAGGTCTCGTGGCAACGACTTAATGACGCCCCGCCCGGGTAGTAATTTTCCAGGTTTGCAACCAGGTGACAAATGGTGTCTGTGTGCAACACGATGGCTAGAAGCTTTTCATGCAGGGCTTGCACCACCTGTTTTTTTAGAAGCAACTCACTCTAAAGCATTGGAAATGATCACGTTGGCACAGCTGCAAGACAACTAAGGCTACTGAATCGTGTACGGACGTATCAAAAGAGCGCAACTACAAGCCAAGCTGACAACGCTAGTTGAACAAGTAGACAAGGATGTAGACTGTCCTTTGTGCGAGCGAAGTATTCCACCTTCTCAAAGAGATGCCCACCACCTTGTGCCCAAATCTCATGGTGGCAAACATACTGTTGTTCTGCACCGGATTTGTCACCGACAGATCCATGCACTGTTCAACGAAACAGAGCTTGCGCGCCGTCTTAACAGTGTTGAATCTTTAAGAGCTAGTGAGGAGCTTCAGCCCTTTATCAAGTGGGTCAGATCAAAGCCTGAAGAATTTTACGAGCGTACTTATAAAAGCCATAGGTTAAAGTAAGCAAGACTAAAAACTGCCAAAAAGTTGGCGTTAAAAAGCAAAAAGCACCGCGCAAGGCGATGCTTTTTTAGTTGGTTCCTCGACCTGGGCTCGAACCAGGGACCTACGGATTAACAGAAATCCAGGCTCGTCAAAAACCTATATAAATCAATGACTTATAGACAAAAATAGCAGGCGTGTAATATTTCGTGTAATTGACCGAAAACTGTAATTTACAGTTTGGCCAGCAATTTCGTAGATTTTGCACTCACCGCCGTCACCGAGCACGCGAAAAGTTAGACGCTAGGCTCGGGGCTGGAACTGAACTAAACATATTGAACAGCGTGGGAATTGAAAACCGTGTCATACCTCGTGTAATCGGTTTGCAGTTCGTGGATTCCCAATGCAGAGGTTGCAAGTTCCAAACTTGAATCGCCCACCAAAATCTTCAAAAACGACTACAAGTCATCGTAGTCGCTTTTTTTTGGTCACGGTATCTTCAAGAATTATTTAATTTCCCAAACCGAAACCGTGCCACTCACTTCATGACCAGCAATCAGCAAAGCCTGACCGGTAGGGCTTTGTGATGCAGGTACAAAACTCAAGCCCTCAGGCGAAATGTCACCATTGGTCAAGTCGCTTGTGTTTTGCAACCATTGAACAAATCTGGGAGCTGCAGGATTGGTCAGGTCATACATCAAAATAGCACTTGATCGCTCAAGCGCTATGAAGGCGTAGGTTTTTTGATTGACTTGGCCAACCACAACGCTTTCGGGCTCAGGGCCTTTGTTGTCTAAACGTCCTAGCACTTGGTCTTTGCTTAACAAAGCGCTGGGCATGGTGCTGTAAGCCAATGTTTCTAAATCATTGCCAGAGTCATAGACTTGTGCACCAGTGCTTGCGTTGTAAATTGAGAAGGAGCGTCCGCCAAGGGCGTAAAGCTTTTCATATTGGCCACTGCTGTTGCGCCCCATGGTTGAAAACACCGTTAGACGACCAAGCTCAGTGTCTTTTTTCAGGTCTGCTGCAGCTGTAAATGCGCTGCTGCTAAGCACCATGCTGCTGTGTCCAACGCGTTGTGTTTCTTTTTGACCTGCTGCCAAGAAATCATCACGGTCATCGCCTTCGTTGGCTGTAATGAAATAGCTGGTGCCATTGGCACTGAACGCGGCAATGCCATCAGGCATGTAAATGCCATACAAGTTGGCATAGGGTTTTAAGACGAAGGGGGATGTTGCAGAAACTTTGTCAGATGCCGCAATAGAATTCGAAGCCAAGCCATGGTTTTTGTAACCCATTGGAATAATACGGTCGATTTTATTGGTGGCCAAGTTCACAACGGCGACTGCATTGTTTTCTTGCAAAGTCACAAAAGCTTGTGAATTGTCGGCACTGATGGTGACATATTCTGGCTCCATGTCTTGGGCCACTGTGGCGCCAGAGCGGCCAATGCGAACATCGGCTGGCAATTCGCCAGCACGACTTGCGCCTACATTGAATGCAGAAAAGTCGAGAGTGGTGGCAGTGTCTGCGGGAACACCGTTGGCTACTGCAATGATGGAAATGCTACCAACAGGATCAATGCCATCGGTTGCAAAGTTGACGCTCAGCTCGCCTTCGTTGGCAACTACCAATTTGCTGCCATCAGGGCTGAAAGCCATGCCGTCTGGCAGGCTGCCGACTGTTACTTTTTTCAAGTAAGTCGCATTACCTTGAGCATCAAGTTTGTAAAACGCAACCACACCTAAGTCTGTTTTAGGCGTTGCCTGAACAGCAATGGCCATCAAGTTTCCGGTAATGGCCAAGGTTTGCACACCACCTGCCGTGAACCCGTTGCCATTCACATGTTGTGCAACTGAAATAACACTGCCTGCTGTTAGATTGCTTGCTGTTGTGGGGTTGGCAAGTGCTGTGCTGCTAAGGTTAGACAGTGAAATTCTTTGGAATGAAGAAGGCGCTGTAGGCGTATCAACGGTGATGAAAATGGAGCGACTTTCAAAATGGTAAGCCACAATTTCTGAAACGCCTGCGCCTGGGTTGAGTGCGTAACGTCCGACCAATGTCGCTTTAGGCGCAAAGTCGGGCGCTTCAGAATCACCGCAACCAGGCAGTGTTACGAGTGCGATTGCAAGTATCAATGCACTCAGAATTTTGATTTTCATTTAAGTCTCGATAATTGTTAAGAATCATTGACACTTTAGAGATGAAATATGACGAAATTATGAAAATTTGACGGCCATATGACCTGAGCGTGGTGGTTTTCAATCTGATTTTGATTTAAATAGTACAAAGAGCCAGATTTTCGGGGCGATCCTTTTCCCCGTCAATTCCAAGCCCCGCATTCAGGAAAGCCACCCACCTACTTTGAACCTGGAATGTGACCATAGTAAATCCTTTGGCTGCATACGATTGAGACGGCGTGATTGGCTCAAGTGACAGGCCATGTTGATCCCACATGATCAAATTAAGCTGTCAAAACATCTCTTAAAAACTTTGAAACATCGGCCAATTCATCAGGATGTACCGAATGGCCCATGACATAGGTCTTCCATTGCACTGAATAACCCAAGGCAATCAGAGCATTTTTAGACACTTCGCCTCTGTTCATCACCACAACTGGATCTTGCGTTCCGTGCGCAACGAATATGGGTGTATTTGCATTGGCTTGGCTGCGCTCATGCGCCAAGGTATCGGCCAAGGGCAAATAACCAGACATTGCAACGATTCCGGCCAATTTTTGCTTGTACCGTAAGCCTGTATGCAAAGCCATTGCACAGCCTTGCGAAAATCCCGCTAGAACAATCTTTTGATGCGAGATACCTCGGCCAAGCTCTCGATCAATCAAAGCGGCAATGGCATTTTCAGAATGCTTGATGCCGATTGCGTCTTGTTGACTTAGTAAGTTGGCCCCCAAAATGTCATACCAAGCGGGCATCACATAGCCACCATTTACGGTGACCGGTATGCTGGGCGCATGAGGAAATATAAATCGAATGGCTTGGCATCCATTTAATTGGAGCTGTGGCACAACAGTTGCAAAATTATTTCCGTCGGCCCCAAGCCCATGCAACCAAATAAAGGCAGCTGTCGGATTCGGGCCAGATTCAATTTCAACATGCGGCAAAAAATTAGGCATAACTTGCATTTTACGGATCCGCTTCGTTCAGGATGGATA
>CAXNGF010000199.1:0-4258 GCA_964201905.1 Limnohabitans sp.
GAAACAGAAACACGCGACTGCGGTCAAACTATTTCACAAACGGGTAAGCAATTGGTACCGCGTGCGGCTGACAATTTTTCTTACTTTGCTGAAATGTGCACACGCGTGGATGGCCATACCTATCCCACACCCACCCACTTGAACTACACCTTGTTTCATCCAGTAGGGGTTTGCGCCTTGATCAGCCCGTGGAATGTGCCCTTCATGACGGCCACTTGGAAAGTGGCACCTTGCTTGGCATTTGGCAACACAGCGGTTTTGAAAATGAGTGAGCTCTCGCCCATGTCGGCTGCACGTTTGGGTGAGATGGCGCTTGAAGCCGGAGTGCCGCCTGGTGTTTTGAATTTGGTGCACGGTTACGGCAAAGATGCCGGCGAGCCATTGGTGTCGCACGCCGATGTGCGAGCTATTTCTTTCACAGGCTCTACGGCCACCGGCAACCACATTGTGCAAAGCGCAGGCCTTAAGAAATTCAGCATGGAGTTGGGCGGCAAATCACCTTTTGTCATTTTTGAAGATGCCGATTTGCCCCGCGCATTGGATGCCGCGGTGTTTATGATTTTCAGCAACAACGGTGAGCGCTGCACGGCGGGCAGTCGGATCTTGGTGCAGCAAAGTATTTATGCCGACTTTGTACAGAAGTTCACAGAGCGTGCAAAACGCATATCCGTGGGAGATCCGCTTGATGAAAACACCATCGTGGGCCCCATGATTAGCCAAGGACATTTGGCCAAAGTCAAAAGCTATATTGAGCTTGGACCTAAAGAAGGCGCCACCCTTTTGTGTGGTGGTTTGGACAAGCCTTCATATGCGCCTGAGCTTTCAGATCGTGTGAAGAAAGGTAATTTTGTTTGGCCCACCGTGTTTGCCGATGTCGACAATCGCATGAAGATTGCGCAAGACGAAATCTTTGGTCCTGTGGCTTGCTTGATTCCTTTCCGCGATGAAGCGCACGCCATTGAGTTGGCCAACGACATTCAATACGGCCTATCAAGTTATGTGTGGACTGAAAACATAGGTCGCGCGCACCGCGTGGCAGCTGCTGTTGAAGCCGGCATGTGTTTTGTAATCAGTCAAAATGTGCGCGATTTGCGTCAGCCCTTTGGCGGCACCAAGGCCAGCGGCACCGGCCGCGAAGGGGGCACCTGGAGTTATGAAGTTTTTTGTGAACCTAAAAACGTGGCAGTGTCGATGGGCTCCCACCACATACCGCATTGGGGAGTCTGATCATGGGACAAGTTTCATTGGCCGCCAAAATCACGCATGTGCCTTCCATGTATTTGAGCGAGCTAGAGGGTCCTCAGAAAGGGATGCGCCAAGCGGCCATTGATGGTCACCGTGAAATCGACAGGCGATGCCGCGCATTGGGCGTAGACACCATCGTGGTGTTTGACACGCATTGGTTGGTGAACTCGGCCTACCACTTGAACAACGCTGCACACTTCAAGGGCAACTACACCAGCAACGAATTGCCGCATTTCATCAGCAACATGCCTTACGAATACGATGGCAATCCCGCGCTCGGTCACATTTTGGCCAAGGCTTGCAACGAAGCAGGTGTGACGACTTTGGCACACGAACACACCAGCTTGGCTTTGGAATATGGCACCTTGGTGCCCATGCGTTATATGAACGCTGACAGGCACTACAAAGTGATCTCGGTGTCTGCGTTGTGCATGGTGCATTCATTGGCCGAAAGTGCGCAATTGGGCTGGGCCATGCGCCGGGCCGTTGAGCAAAACTACGATGGCAAGGTGGCGTTTTTTGCCAGCGGTTCTCTGTCTCATCGCTTTGCCCAGAATGGCCTTGCACCTGATTACGCCAACAAAATCTGGAGTCCATTTTTAGAGCAACTCGATCACAATGTGGTTGAACTCTGGCAACAAGGCGACTGGAAAACTTTCTGCGCCATGCTGCCCGAGTACGCTGCCAAAGGCCATGGCGAAGGCTTCATGCACGACACAGCCATGTTGCTGGGTGCGTTGGGCTGGGACCATTACCAAGGCAAGGCCGAAGTCATCACGCCTTACTTTCCAAGCTCGGGCACCGGACAAATCAATGTGGTGTTTCCGGTCAATCCTGTAAGTGCAGAAGAAGGCGGCGCCTCCTACGCGCTCAACCTGAGCAGCTTGAAAGACCCCGCTGCGGTGTATGCAGCTGGCGCGCGTCGTTTGTAATTTAGAAGGATTTTTCATGCCTCATTTGGTCATTCTCTATACCGGACAGTTAGACGCAGAAACCAACATGAAAGTTTTGTGCCGTCACTTGGCCGATGCCATGCTCACGGTGGTTGATGAAGTGGGCAAACAAGTATTTCCCACTGGTGGCACGCGTGTATTGGCTTACCCTGCGCCGCATTACGCCGTGGCCGATGGTGGTGCCGCAGGGCGCAATGCCGCGCAGTTTGACAACAATCCGAATGGTGGCTCGGAAGATTACGCTTTTGTTTATTTGAATGTGCGAATGGGCAAGGGGCGAAGTGAGGCTACCCAAAAACGCGCGGGTGATATTTTGATGGAAGTGACTAAAAAACATTTCGCAGAACTGTTTGTAAAAAGGCACATCGGCATTACTTTACAAATCGATGTGGGTCCTGAGGTGTTTGATCACAAGCACAGCAATGTGCATCCTTTGTTTGCAGCGCTTTAAACCAGCGCACAGCATTTTCCATTTTGAAAGACAGCATGTATGTTTGATTCAGCACTCATTGCGCAGCTGGCAGCTGAGTTGCAGCAGTCGCAACAAACGCGTCAACAGGTGGAGCACTTTTCCAAGCGCTTTCCCAACATGAGCATTGAAGATGGCTATCGCGTCAGCCGCGCATGGGTAGCGCTGCAGTTGGCCGAAGGCCGCAAAGTGATAGGCCACAAAATTGGCCTCACTTCACGCGCCATGCAACAAGCCAGTCAAATTGACGAACCCGATTACGGCACCTTGCTAGACAACATGTTGTACACCTGCTCGCCTGGGCACGTGTTGAACATTGCTCAAACAGACTTTGTGATGCCGCGCGTCGAAGTCGAGTTGGCCTTTGTCTTGAAGGAAGACCTGCATGGCCCTGATGTCACACTTGATCAAGTGTTGGCAGCCACGGCATATGTCACACCTGCCATTGAAATTATCGATTCGCGAATTGAGCAATTTGACCGCCATACCAAAGTGATGCGCAAAGTCTTTGACACCATCAGTGACAACGCTGCTAACGCAGGCATTGTGGTGGGCGCCGAAAAAGTCAATCCACTCACAACCAATTTGCCATGGTGTGGCGCTATTCTGAAATTGAATGGCGTCGTCGAAGAGACCGGTTTGGCGGCAGGTGTGCAAGGCCATCCCGCGGTTGGCATTGCGTGGCTTGCCAACAAGTTAGCCCCATGGGGAGAGCATTTGAAAGCCGGACAAATTGTGTTAGCCGGCTCCTTTACAAAACCAGTTCCAGCCAAAGTGGGTGACGAGTTCGATGCTGACTATGGCCCCCTTGGACGTTTGCAATTTAAATTCATTTAAGAAAGAGACATGATGAAAACACCCGTGAACCGTTTCAAAAAAGCCATCACCGAAAAGCACGCCCAAATTGGTTTGTGGATGGGACTGGCCAGCAGTTACAGCGCAGAAATGTGCGCCATGGCAGGCTTCGATTGGCTGTTGATTGATGGCGAGCATGCGCCCAACAATTTGCAAAGTATTCAGCAGCAACTTCAGACCATTGCCGCTTATCCCATCAACAACGCCATTGCGCGCGTGCCAGTGGGCGACACCGCACTCATCAAACAGTATTTGGATTTGGGCGCAGAGACTTTGCTCATTCCAATGATCGACACGCCGGCGCAAGCAGCCCTGTGTGTACAAGCCATGCGCTACCCCCAAAACGATGGCAAAGGCGGCGTGCGCGGCATGGGCGGTGCGCGAGCTTCGCGTTGGGGCATGTTCCCCAATTACACCAAAGAAGCCAACGAACAGGTTTGCTTGCTGGTGCAAGCCGAAACGCGTGAAGCCTTGAAAAACTTAGACGCTATTGCCAGCACACCCGGTGTTGATGGTGTGTTCATTGGCCCTGCAGATTTGTCGGCATCCTTGGGCCATGTAGGTGACCCCAATCACCCTGAAGTACAAGCCGCCATTGAAGATGCCATTGCCCGCATTTTGAAAGCAGGCAAAGCGCCAGGTATCTTGACCTCAGATGTGACCCAGGCCAAACACTATTTAGAGCTGGGTGCCTTGTTTGTGGCGGTGGGCCTCGACACTCAAATTTTGGTTCGCC
>CAXNGF010000200.1:0-4255 GCA_964201905.1 Limnohabitans sp.
TGGTGGCCAAAATCAGAGGCTGAATTTCCTGGGGAGCAGCGTCGTAAGCCAAGGGCGCTAAATCATGCTCAGATCGATTTTCCAAATGCTCAGACAACTTGCGCACAGGTTGTGTAGCGCGTTGCACCACACTCACCACGACCAATGCAATGATGCCCAACAGCAAAGCCTGTCGCCACAGAGTACCGACCAACAATTCACGCGCCAAGGTGTGGCGCAACTCCAAGGTTTCAGCCACTTGAATCACTGCCATGGCACGCCCTTTTTCACTAACCACAGGCTGTAGCAATGTGGCCACACGAATCTCTTCACCTTGGTAAGTGTCGTTGTAAAAATCAACCAAAGCAGCATAGGCGGGCTTGGCAGGAATTTGTCCTTTCCACACGGGCAATTCTGCAAACCCAGAAACCATGGCGCCATTCAAATGGGAGACCTTGTAATACAAGCGACTTTGATTGTCTGTTTCAAAGGCCTCTGTGGCAGCATAGGGCACCAAGGCCCTGATCTGGGCATCGTCGTCATAACCGACCACATCGAGTTGCTCACTGATGGTTTTGGCTGAAGCCAGCAGGCTTCGGTCATAAGCAATGTCCGAAGCGTTCAAGGCTTCCTGATACAGGCTCCATCCATTAATGCCCACCAAGACAAGAAGTGGGAACAAAATTCCCAACAACAATTGCCTTCGCATCGACATTTTGGAAGCCGTACCGAGGCTCATGCGTTGACCTTCAATAAGTAGCCTAAACCACGCAAGGTCACCAGGCCCAGTCCAGTTTCTGTTAATTTTTTCCGTAGTCGATAAGCAACCACTTCGATGGCTTCAAATTGAACATCCAACTCAAGTGGGAACACCGCGGCAAACAATCGCTCTTTGGAAACCGCCTGGCCAGGCTGCGACATCAAAGCTTGCAACATGGCCACTTCTCGAGGAGACAGCTCCATTGGTTGACGGTTTAAATAAGCTGCACCGTTCAGGGTATCCAAAGTCAGGGCGCCCATTTGAATTGTTTGAATGTCTGCCCGAACTGGGCCCGCGCCCTCTCTCTGATCTTGAGTCGCTAAGTTGCTGTGCGCTCGTCTGTAAAGAGCATTCACACGGGCTTCCAGTTCGTCCAAATCAAAAGGCTTGGCCATGTAATCGTCGGCACCCGAATTCAAGCCCAGCACGCGATCGCCTACCGTGGTTCTTGCAGTTAGCACCAGCACAGGAGTGGTCAGACCTTCTTTGCGTATTTGCGACAACACATTCAAACCATCGCCATCGGGCAAGGTTAAATCAAGCACCACCACATCAGGTCGCACGCTTTTCCACAAGCTCAAAGCTTGCGAAGCCGATGCCGCACAATTGACTTCCATACCTCGACGCCCCAAGCTTCGAGCGAGGGTCTCTTGCAAGTAGGGGTCGTCTTCGACCAACAATAAGCGCATGGATCAGTACTTTCCCTAGGGTTTTAGACAGGTAAATGACAGTTTAAAAGAACATGATCGGTCATCGATTTTGCACTCAAAGGAGACACCATGCGTCGTGATCAGTTCATCAAATCCGTTTTGGCCTTGGCAGCAGGCTCTGGCCTGTCGCTGCCCTCATTGGCAGCCGCCAATATCAAAATGATGATTCCAGCCAATCCGGGTGGCGGCTGGGACACCACAGGTCGTGCGTTGGGCAAAGCCCTACAAGACTCTGGTGTGGCCAGTTCGGTCACTTACGAAAACAAGGGCGGCGCAGCTGGCATCATTGGCTTGGCCCAATACGCCAATGCCACCAAAGGCGACGGCAACTCTCTCATGGTCATGGGCGCCGTTATGCTGGGCGGCATCATCACAGGCAAACCCCCGGTCAGCCTGGATAAAGTCACACCCATTGCACGCTTAACCAGCGAGTACAACGTGTTTGTGGTGCCCGCCAATTCACCTCTCAAAACCATGAAGGACGTGGTTGAGCAATTGAAAAAGGATCCTGGCAGCGTCAAGTGGGGCGGTGGTTCACGCGGTTCTACAGAACATATTGCCGCAGCCATGTTGGCGCGCGAAGTGGGTGTCGATGCAGCCAAGATCAACTATGTGCCGTTCCGCGGCGGCGGCGAAGCGGTCGCAGCCATCTTGGGTGGCAACGTCACAGTGGGTGGCAGCGGCTACAGCGAATTCCAGCAATACATTGAAACTGGCAAGATGCGCCCGATTGCAGTCACATCCGCCAAGCGTTTGAAGGACATCAACATCCCCACAATGATTGAGCAAGGCTATAACGTTGAAATCGGCAACTGGCGCGGTGTGTATGCACCCGCTGGCCTCACAGCTGCACAGCGCAAAGCCCTGACCGACATGGTTTTGAAAGCCACCAAGTCCAAATCTTGGGCTGAGTCTTTGGAAAAGAACAACTGGACTCCGGCTTGGATGACCAACCCAGCATTTGACGATTTTGTAGACACTGAATTTGCAAGTTTGCGTGCCACCATGGTCAAGGCCGGCATGATTTAAGCATTCACTTATGGTGAATCAAGACTGATCCATTTTTTTGAGCAGTCTCTTTTTTTCTGGGTCCTGAGGGACCCAGAATTTTTGACAAAAGGACCCTTCATGTCGAAGCCCCTCTCTTCCTCCCCCACACAAATTGGCATCGGCCTCTCAGGTTTGGTGTTGTCATTGCTCATGATGTGGGGCGCAACCAGCATCTCCTCTGAAGCAGGCTACGCGGGAGTTGGACCCAATTTTTTGCCATGGGTGGTGGCAGTTTTTTTGGCAGCTTGCTCTGTGTGGTTAATTTGCGAATCTATGACTGGTGGCTACCGCAACATGCCAGAGGCCAGCGGCTCAGAGAAAGCCGATTGGCACGCTTTTGCTTGGGTCTCGGCAGGCATATTGGCCAATGCTGCACTGATCACTTTGGCTGGGTTTGTGTTGAGTTGCGCCATCTGTTTTGTTTTGGCGGTCAGAGGGCTTCGCTTGTCTCAAGGTGACCCCGCAGGCAATCTTTCTCAAACACTTAAAGATTGTGTGTTGGGCTTCCTTATTGCAGCACCTGTTTTTTGGTTGTTCACGATCTTCTTGGCCATCAATTTGCCCAACTTAACTGGCACCCCTTGGCTTTAAGCCCAAGTTGAAAGCGATACATGTTAGAAACTTGGAACAACCTGCTATCTGGTTTTGTCACAGCCGGAACTCCCATTAATTTACTCTGGGCCTTTGTGGGCTGTGCTTTAGGTACGGCCATCGGGGTGCTACCCGGCTTAGGCCCCGCAGTCACAGTGGCCATGCTCTTGCCCATCACAGCGCAAGTCGAACCCACAGCTTCCATGATTTTTTTCGCGGGCATTTATTACGGTGCCATGTACGGCGGATCCACCACGTCCATTTTGCTCAATACACCGGGCGAAACAGGGACCATGGTCACAGCACTTGAAGGCTTCAAGATGGCTAAGAGCGGCCGCGCAGGATCGGCCTTGGCCACAGCAGCCATTGGTTCTTTTGTAGCGGGCACCTTGGCCACCATTTTGGTCACCTTGTTTGCACCGGTGGTGGCTGAATTTGCAGTGAAGTTGGGTCCCCCCGAGTATTTCTGCATGATGGTGTTGGCCTTCATTACCGTGAGTGCCGTGTTGGGTCAAAGTACTGTGCGAGGCCTTAGCGCATTGTTCATTGGATTGGCATTGGGCTTGGTGGGCATGGACCAAATTTCGGGTCAAGTGCGATACACAGGCAACATTCCTGAGTTCATGGACGGTATTGAAACCGTCCTGATTGCTGTCGGTCTCTTTGCTGTTTCGGAAGTCATGTACAACGCGCTGTACGAGGGCAAGAGCAGCGTCGACATGAACCGCCTTACCAAGGCCCAAATGACACCCATAGAGTGGCGCAGGTCTTGGCCCGCATGGCTTCGCGGCACGGCCATTGGTTTTCCTTTTGGTACCATCCCCGCAGGCGGCTCGGAGATTCCCACTTTTCTAAGCTATGCCACCGAGAAGAAACTTTCAAAATACCCTGAAGAGTTTGGGACAGTCGGCGCTATTGAAGGTGTCGCTGGACCAGAAGCCGCCAATAATGCCGCGGTCACAGCCACCTTGGTTCCCTTGTTGACACTGGGCATTCCCACTTCTGTCACAGCCGCAATTTTGTTGTCAGCATTGCAAAACTATGGCATCCAAGCGGGTCCGCAGTTGTTCCAAAACTCTTCCAGCTTGGTGTGGGCCTTGATTGCCTCGCTCTACATTGGCAATGTGATGTTGCTGGTACTCAATTTGCCGCTGGTGGGCTTGTG
>CAXNGF010000201.1:0-4242 GCA_964201905.1 Limnohabitans sp.
TTGCCATCAGCCAGTTTGAACAGTCAAAACCAAGGTTTGTATGAGCCGAGCCATGGCAGCGCCCCAGACATAGCGGGCAAGGGTATTGCAAACCCATTGGCTACAATACTCTCAGCTGCCATGATGTTACGTTTTTCACTGAACCAAGCCGAATCCGCCGATCGCATTGAGATGGCGGTGAAATCTGTCTTGGCTGCAGGATTGCGTACGGTAGACATCTGGTCGGAAGGCACACAAAAAGTCAGCACCCGCGAAATGGGTGAGGCCGTTGTCAAAGCCATTGCGAAAACGTCCAAGGGCTAAGCGCTCATACTCGTCACGCCCCTCCGGCTCGACGAGTCGGAATCTCAAAAATACATTGAAAGGGTGATGACATGAAATTGGTAGGACTTGTAGGCTGGCGCGGTATGGTCGGCTCCGTTTTAATGGACCGCATGCAAGCCGAGGGTGACTTTGGTTTGATTGAACCTTTGTTCTTCTCCACCTCCAACTCGGGTGGCACAACGCCCGCCATGGCCAAAAATGACACGACCCTGCAAGATGCATTCAACATTGATGCATTAAAACGTTGTGACATCATCATCACCGCACAGGGCGGCGACTACACCTCCGAAGTTTTTCCAAAGCTGCGAGCTAGCGGCTGGAACGGTCACTGGATTGACGCCGCCTCCACCTTGCGCATGGACCAAGACGCGATCATCATTTTGGATCCCGTCAACATGCCCGTCATTCAAACGGCCTTGAAAAATGGCGGCAAAAACTGGATTGGCGGCAACTGCACAGTCAGCTGCATGTTGATGGGTGTGGGTGCTTTGTACAAAGCTGGTCTGGTCGAGTGGATGAGCACCCAAACTTACCAAGCAGCATCTGGCGGCGGCGCACAACACATGCGTGAATTGCTCACGCAATACGGCACCCTGAATGCTGAAGTCAAAGCATTGCTCGACGATCCGAAGAGTGCCATTTTGGAAATCGATCGCAGAGTGATTGCCAAGCAACGCGCCCTGACTGGTTCTGAAACTGCCAATTTTGGCGTGCCACTCGGTGGCTCCCTCATTCCTTGGATTGACAAAGACTTAGGCAATGGCATGTCCAAAGAGGAGTGGAAGGGCATGGCCGAATCCAACAAAATATTAGGACTTGGCGATGGCTTTAACAAGCCAGCCATTCCTGTCGATGGTTTCTGCGTTCGCGTGGGTGCCATGCGTTGCCACAGCCAAGCCCTCACCTTCAAACTGAAAAAAGACGTGCCCGTGGCTGACATTGAAGCCATGATCGCCGCTGACAACCAGTGGGCGAAAGTAGTCCCCAACACACGCGAAGCCACTTTGCAAGACCTCACACCGGTTGCCGTGACGGGCACCATGACAATACCTGTGGGCCGAATTCGCAAGTTGGCCATGGGGCCTGATTATGTGGGCGCATTCACCATTGGCGATCAATTACTATGGGGTGCTGCAGAGCCCTTGCGCCGCATGCTGCGTATCTTGCTAACCGCTTAAAGACACCTGACTGCGCATAAATGACTCTCTCAGAATGACTCGGCCTCAAGCCCACTTAAACAGCCCACGCGTTCGCCTTTTGCGCGCGATAGGCCTTGGCTTGAGTTGTCTAAGCCTAGGTGTTCAAGCCTTGACCCTGGCAGGTATCGAGGTGCAATCCTACAAAGGTGAGCCATTGCGCGCCGAAATCAGTGTTTCAAGTGCAACACCTGATGAATGGGGTCAATTGGTCGTTCAGCTTGCGCCCGCCGAAAGATTTTCGCAACTGGGCTTGGTTTTCACACCTGCAGTCGGTCAATTACAAATTGAACTTTTAGAATCAACCGACGGCAAAAAACGCATTCGGCTGTTTAGCCCACAGGCTTTCACCGAAAATTTTGTGGATCTTTTGATAGAAGCCCAAACTGCATCCGGCAAATCGGTCAAAGCATTCACTTTGATGCTCAAACCTGCGCCAGTTAAAGTCGATGCGCAAGTCCAACTACCCTTGGCGGCAAGTCCCCAGACACAACTCAAACAAGCTCCCACAGAACACGTCGTTCAAAAGGGTGAGAGTGCCAGTCAAATCATTCAAAAGTGGCTGTCTGAAGACATGAGCACGCAGCAGATGTTGGTCGCCTTGCTCAAAAATCAGCCTGACGCTTTCATTGAGGGCAACGTGAATTTATTGCGCGCTGGCGCTGTTCTCAAAGCGCCCACTGCCACGGCTGTGAGCGCCATCAACGCAGAAGATGCACGGCAATTTCTCATCGTGCAACAAAAAGAGTTCATTGCGTATTCTCAAGCTGCAGCCCAAAATCCTCAAGCAGTCAATGCACAAGCCCCTTCTCGGCAAATGAATGGCAAGGTGGGGCTAGAAGAACCGGCTGCCATCACACTAGACGCAACCATTGACCAATTGAAACTCTCGCAAGCAAAAATAGAAAAGC
Organism: Limnohabitans sp.; assembly: GCA_964201905.1. GTDB lineage: Bacteria > Pseudomonadota > Gammaproteobacteria > Burkholderiales > Burkholderiaceae_C > Limnohabitans_A. The sequence goes on from CAXNGF010000201.1 coordinate 2,432, forward strand.
AAAACGCAGAAACTAGATTGGCTGCTCAGCAAGCCTTGAAAGATGCTCAAAAGCAATTGGATTCACTTCAAAGCAATGTAAATCAGCTGGTGCAACTCAATGCATCAGCCCCCATGAGCATGGGACAAGTCACGGCCACAATTCAAAGCAAATCAGCAGACAGTGGCAGCGGTTTTCTCAACCTCAACCGACTTCTAGATGCGCCTCACAAAAACTCTTATCTATGGGCCGCCTTAACGCTCTTAGGCGTCCTTGCTGTTTGGGCCGGGCTTCGAGTTCAAAGCCGAAAAACGTCCCACACTTTGAGCACCCTAATACCTTCTCATGACATTGAAAAATCAGCCAGCATTGCACCTCAGAACACCCATTTAACAATGCCAGCCAATATTGCGACGCTAGATTTGAATTTAGATTTAAACCCGCAAGCGCACAAGCAGCATGTCGGAAACAGATCGGCTGCCAGCACGGAGACGCTCCAGTGAGAATTGCTTTGGGTATCACCTACAACGGTCAGTCCTACCAAGGCTGGCAAAGCCAGACTACGGGTCTCACCATCCAAGATAAGTTGGAAAAATCCCTCAAAGAATTCACCACCCAAAAAGTCACCACCCTCTGCGCAGGACGTACCGATGCAGGTGTTCATGGTTTGATGCAAGTGGTTCACTTTGATACCCCACTTGAGCGCGACATGGGCTCTTGGGTGCGCGGCACCAACCGCTACTTGCCCGATGACATTTCTGTTCAATGGGCGCAAGAAGTCCCAGCTGAGTTTCATGCGCGGGGCAGTGCCTTATCTCGCCGCTACGCCTACATTGTGTTGGAGTCACCTGTCCGTCCTAGCTTAGAGTTTGGTCGTGCAGGCTGGGTCTACCGCCCCTTAGACGAAACAAGCATGCGCAAAGCCACCCAATATCTACTGGGTGAGCATGACTTCACATCTTTCAGGGCCAGCAGTTGCCAAGCGCTATCGCCCATCAAAACCATGATGCGCGTCGATATTCACAAACACGGGCCCTACTGGCGTTTTGAATTTGAAGGCAATGCCTTTTTGCACCACATGATTCGCAACATCATGGGCTGCATGGTCACCATCGGCCAAGGTTTTCAAGCGCCAGAATGGATGGCTGAAGTCATTGAAAGCAAACGCCGCGATGCAGCCGCTCCCACTTTTTCGCCAGATGGTCTTTATTTTCAAGGTCCGGTCTATGATCCAAAATGGGGACTGCCTTGTACCACCCCCCCTTTTCACTGGTTGCCATGAGCTCTGTCGTTCACAACACCCTGATCAAAATTTGCGGCCTCACTCGAGAAGCCGATGTCTTGGATTGCGTCAAAGCCGGCGCCAACGCCGTTGGTTTTGTGATGTACCCCCAAAGCGCACGCTATGTTTCACCCGAGCGTGCAGGTAAATTGGCCAAATTATTACCCTCTGGCACCATCCCAGTCCTTTTGTTTGTCAATGCAAGCCTTAAAGATGTGAAAGCGGCCTGTCTGATGGTTCCCAATGCGCTCCTGCAGTTTCATGGCGACGAATACCCCGCCGAATGCGTCCGGTTAGCCCAAGCTGTGCAACGCCCCTACTGGCGTGCAGCCCGAATTCCCACAGACAACACCACTTCGTTTGACTTGGTAAAATTCGCCCAAGATTACTCAAATGCTCAGGCCATTCTGCTCGACGCTCATGTCGACGGATACGGTGGTGGCGGGAAAACATTCAATTGGTCACAGCTTCCTCCAAACGTCAACGCTCACCTCGTTTTGAGTGGTGGATTGACGCCTGCAAATGTGACCGATGGCATTCGAACGCTTCG
>CAXNGF010000202.1:0-4217 GCA_964201905.1 Limnohabitans sp.
TAGTATCTTGGAGCCGGCTGTGGTGGGAAAGTCAGTGGTGACAAAAATGTCTTTGTGCGCCATGGGCACACCGGCCAAGGGGCCCGCTGTGCCTGCGGCCAACTGCGCGTCGGCTTCTTTGGCTTGCGTCAGCGTAGCTTCTGGGTTGAAGCTTAAAAAAGCACCCGAGTTGTCGGCCTGGCTGCGTGCCAAAAAGTGCTGGGCAAGCTCTGTGGCGTTGATTTTTTTAGCGCGAAGTTCGGCCGCCAACGCGGCGACGGTCATGTCGTGTAGAGCTGTCATGGGGCCCCTTACTCAATCACTTTGGGAACCAAAAACAGGCCGCGCTCGACAGCAGGGGCACTTCGTTGATTGGCTTCCCGTTGGTTGGGCTCGCTGGCAATGTCGTCGCGCAAACGCAGTGCCACTTCCTGAATGGTGGCAATGGGGTGCGGCAAGGGCTCGACACCCTTGGTGTCCACAGCGCGCATGGCTTCCACAATGCTGAAAAAGCCGTTGATTTGGTCCAACATGCGTTGGCCCTCCTCGGGCGGAAGCTCTAACCGAGCCAAATTGGCAATTCGGTCAATTTCTTGGGCAGTCAATGACATAAAAATTAATTCTTTACAGGCACTTTGCTGGCGGTGATGGCTCCAAATTTGGAGGCGCCATCAGCGTTTTTTTTCAAGCGATGGGTTATTATCGTGTGTTCGTTGAAAGCTCTCCAAAAAAGCTTGTTCAAGCCCACAATTTACACCCTTCAATGCTCCCCCTAACTGCAGGCTTGCAAGCCGCAAGCCCGCAGTTGATTAGGATTTGTTATGTTCAGCTCGTTTCGCCGTTATTTTTCTACCGATTTGGCCATTGATTTGGGCACCGCCAACACCCTGATTTTTGTGCGCGACAAAGGCATTGTTCTCGACGAGCCCTCCGTTGTGGCCATTCGCCACGAAGGCGGCCCGCAAGGCAAAAAAGTCTTGCAAGCCGTTGGCCACGAAGCCAAATCCATGCTGGGCAAGGTGCCGGGCAACATTGAAGCCATTCGCCCCATGAAAGACGGCGTGATTGCCGACTTCACCGTCACCGAGCAAATGCTCAAGCAATTCATTCGCATGGTGCATCCCCGCAGCACTTTCCGCCCTAGTCCCCGCATCATCATTTGCGTGCCCTGCGGCTCTACCCAAGTCGAGCGCCGTGCCATTCGCGAATCAGCCTTAGGCGCTGGTGCCTCCGAGGTGTACCTCATTGAAGAACCCATGGCCGCAGCCATTGGCGCTGGGTTGCCCGTTTCAGAAGCGTCTGGCTCTATGGTGGTCGACATTGGCGGTGGCACCACCGAAGTCGGCGTGATTTCCTTGGGCGGCATGGTCTACAAAGGCAGCGTGCGTGTGGGCGGCGACAAGTTTGACGAAGCCATCATCAACTACATCCGCCGAAACTACGGCATGCTCATTGGCGAGCCCACCGCAGAAGCCATCAAGAAAAACATTGGTTCTGCATTTCCTGGCAGCGAAGTGCGCGAAATGGAAGTCAAAGGCCGTAACCTGTCTGAAGGCGTGCCCCGCAGCTTCACCATCAGCAGCAACGAAATTCTCGAAGCCCTTACCGACCCCCTGAACAACATTGTGTCAGCGGTCAAAACAGCACTTGAGCACACGCCCCCTGAATTGGGCGCCGACATCTCCGATCGCGGCATGATGCTCACAGGCGGCGGTGCCTTGCTGCGCGACCTCGATCGTTTGCTGTCAGAAGAAACTGGCCTGCCCGTCTTGGTGGCCGAAGACCCACTCACTTGCGTGGCACGCGGTTGCGGCATGGCGCTCGAACGCATGGACCGCCTAGGTAGCATCTTTACCAGTGAATAAAGCGGGCGCAATTCATGGCGCTGGAGTCTCTTGACCGCTCACCCCCACCCTTTTTCAGGGTGGGCTTTGCGCCCCTGACCAAGCTCATTTTTTTCAGCGCACTCTCTTTGTTGCTTGTGTTTGGTGACAAACAACTGCAGTTCACCAAGCCCTTGCGCGCCGGGCTTTCAACCCTCATTCTGCCAATTCAATGGTTGGTGCTACAACCCGGCGAAGCTTTGTCGGCCATGGGCACTTATTTTCAGAACTTGGACCAAGCTCAAACAAATCTCAAGGCCGCAGAGCTTAAGGTGCTGCAGCAGTCTGCTCGCTCACAGCAAGTAGAGCAGTTGCAAATTGAAAACCAAAATCTTCGCCTGCTCATGGGCCTTCAATCGAGCATTGCGGTTGCTTCTCAGGCCGCCGAAATTCTGTTTGATGTTCCCGACCCCTACAACCAACGCATTGTGATTGACCGTGGCCAACTCAAAAACGTGGCCTTGGGTTCGCCCGTCATTGATGCGGGTGGCGTGGTTGGGCAAGTTACCCGCGTTTATCCATTGACCTCCGAGGTCACCCTTCTGACCGATAAAGATCAAAGTATTCCTGTACTCAACAGTCGCACAGGCGCGCGCAACATCACCAGTGGTGACGTCTTGGCAGGGCAGCCCATGATTGAGCTTAAATTTGTGCCTGCCAGTGCTGATGTGAAAGAAGGCGACTTGCTCACCACCAGTGGCATTGATGGCGTCTATCCCGCAGGACTTCAAGTCGCGCGCATCAGTCACATTGAGCGACGCGTTGATATTTCTTTTGCCAGAATTCATGCAAGTCCCTTGGCAGAACTCAAAGGTCGCCATGTCTTGGTTTTGCAACCCTCTGCGGCTTCAGCACTCAACAAAGGCAAAACGCCATGATCATGAGTCGCCGCGAGGCCTTGTTGTTGCCCGTCAGCCCTTGGTTCATCGCCTTGAGCCTTTTAATGTCCTTGCTGCTTAGCATGCTGCTTGGTTTGTCACAAGCCCTTTGGCTGCCAGATGTTTTGGCTGTCAGCATTTTCTTTTGGGGTATCCACCAGCCTCGCCGAGTTGGCATGGCCACTGCATTCATACTTGGCTTGTGGATGGATGTTCAGCATTCCGCCCTGTTGGGTCAGCATGCTCTGTCGTATGTTGTGCTCAGTTATTTTGCGTTCAGCATGCACCGCCGCCTACTTTGGTTTCCCATCAAAGAACAGATGCTTCAAATCTTGCCATTCTTTATTTTGGCAGAGGTCATAGGTCTGCTCATCCGTTTAAGCACAGGCGATGATTTTCCGGGTTGGACCATGCTGCTTTCGCCCTTCATCGAAACTTTGTTGTGGCCTGTGGCCAATTTCATTTTGCTTGCGCCGCAACGAAGAGCAAGCGACCCCGACGCCAATCGGCCGATTTAAAGCATGGCCTTTCACCTGCCCTCGTTGAGCGAGTTGCGCAACACCGAGTTTGAAATATTCAAATTTCAAACGCGCGTGGTGGTGTTGCAAGGCGTGGTCTTGGTGTGCTTTGCACTCTTGGGCATTCGTTTGTTTTACCTGCAAGTTATTCGGCATGAAGATTTGCTAGAGCAAGCTGAAAACAACCGAACGGCTGTGCTTCCCACAGTGCCCAACCGCGGCACCATCCTTGATCGCAATGGTGTGGTGTTGGCCAACAACTACTCAGCTTACACCCTAGAAATTACGCCTTCGCGGGTCAAAGACTTGGAAGCCACCATCGACAGCTTGTCGGAAATCATTGACATCCCACTGCGCGACAAAAGACGTTTTAAGCGCATGCGCGAAGAGTCCAAAAACTTCGACTCACTGCCTATTCGCTCGCGACTGACTGACGAAGAAGTCGCCAAATTCACGGTACAACAATTTAGATTTCCAGGCGTTGAAATCAAAGCAAGGTTGTTTCGCAATTACCCCTTTGGCCATTTGGCCAGCCATGTGGTGGGCTACATCGGGCGGATCAATCAAAAAGAAAAAGAGCAAATTGAAGAGAGTGACGACGAAGGCAATTACCGCGGTACCCAATACATCGGCAAGCTCGGCGTAGAGCAACGCTACGAACGTGAACTTCATGGCATTACAGGTGTGCAGGAAGTTGAAACGTCGGCGGGTGGCCGCGCTGTTAGGCGACTTGCCAGCCGTCCCGCCACACCCGGTCAAAACGTCGTGTTGTCCATTGACATGAAATTGCAAAAGATGATTGAAGACTTGTACGGCGAGCGGCGAGGTGCGTTGGTTGCACTCGACCCCCGCACAGGCGAAATCTTGGCCTTCGTCAGCAAGCCCACGTTTGATCCCAATTTATTTGTCGATGGCATCGACAGCGAAAGCTGGAAACTCTTAAGTGAGTCCATTGACAA
>CAXNGF010000203.1:0-4203 GCA_964201905.1 Limnohabitans sp.
TTCTAACCAACTGAACTACCACTCCTGGTAGATTGAAGCTTTTGCTCTGAAAAACCAGCTTAACGCCAGCAACAAAGCCAAGTGCAACAAAACTTGGCGACCCTACGGGGATTCGAACCCCGGTACTCACCGTGAAAGGGTGATGTCCTAGGCCTCTAGACGATAGGGTCAAAACCTGGACTGAATTGAATTTCAACAATTCATTTTCGACACTGTGGTGGAGGTAAGCGGGATCGAACCGCTGACCTCTTGCATGCCATGCAAGCGCTCTCCCAGCTGAGCTATACCCCCTTTGTGAAGCCTTGGAAGGCAACCCTCGCAGGTGTCGAGAAATGGATTATAGACAGATTTTCAAGCGTTTTTCAAGCGCTCTAAATCTTTTTGCTTCTCACACAAAGCAAGCACCGCATCGAGTGAGGGTGTCTGTGCGGTGCCCATGACCAAAACCCGAACAGGCATGGCCAGTTGGGGCATTTTCAAAGCGTGAGCCGTTAAAACTTCTTTAATGACCAAAGCAATCGCGGTCTTTTCCCATTCACATGCAGACAGCTTCTCAACCAGCAGTGCCAATGCAGGCTTGATTGCATCGGTCACATGTTGGGCTTTTTCATCTGCTTTGGGCGTGACATTGCCATAAAAAACGGACACCCAATCGGCCAACACGCAAAGCGTGTCGCATCGGTCTTTGAACAAACCACAAATGGCAGGCAATCGGTCGTCTGAGGCGATGTCTCTTTGACTCAAAATAGCTTTAACCCACAAAGCCAACTGCGAGTCTTCTGAGGCCTTTAAGTGTTGCGCATTCACCCAGCGCAGTTTCGCGTCGTCAAACTGCGCTGCGCTGCGACCTAAATGGTCGAGGTCAAACCAGTCTAAAAACTGTTGGCGGCTGAAAATTTCGTCATCGCCATGACTCCATCCAAGTCGCGCCAAATAATTCACCATGGCGTCGGGCAAGTAGCCTTCATCGCGATACTGCGTCACAGGCTTGGCGCCATTGCGCTTGCTCAATTTCTCGCCTTGTTCATTGAGCACAGTAGGCAAGTGGGCATAGACCGGCACTTCTTTGCCCAAGGCTTTGAAAATATTAATTTGACGCGGTGTGTTGTTCACATGGTCATCACCCCTAATCACGTGCGTAATTTGCATGTCGATGTCATCAACCACCACGCAAAAGTTGTAGGTGGGCGTGCCATCTGGCCGTGCAATGACCAAGTCGTCAAGTTCTTGGTTGCTAATTTCAATGCGTCCCTGAACTTTGTCATCCCATGCCACCACGCCGTCCTGCGGATTTTTAAATCGCAAGACAGGCTTCACGCCTTCTGGAATGGACGGCAATGCTTTGCCTGGCTCGGGCCGCCACGTACCGTCATAACGCGGTTTTTCTTTGGCCGCCATTTGATTTTCGCGCAGGGCATCAAGCTCTTCAATGCTCATGTAGCATGGATAAACTTGGCCTGTGGTTTGAAGTTGGGCCAGTACTTCTTTGTAGCGGTCCATGCGCTGCATTTGGTAAAAAGGGCCTTCATCGGGGTTCATACCCAACCAAGCCATGCCTTCCAAAATCACATCGACCGAAGCTTGATTGGAGCGCTCTAAATCAGTGTCCTCAATGCGCAAAATAAAGATACCGCCTTGTGCCTTGGCAAAGGCCCAAGGGTACAAAGCCGATCGAATGTTGCCAAGGTGAATAAAGCCTGTGGGAGAAGGCGCAAAGCGCGTGCGAACTGGTTTTTGAATAGAAGACATTTCGAGATTGGAATTAGAGTGCCTGAAAGCCGCGCAAGAAGTCAGCTTTCAAGTCATCTAGATACTCAAGGCCTACGGCCATACGGATTAGGCTTTGCTGAATGCCCGCCATTTGCCGCTGAGCTTCGGTAAGGCGGCCATGCGAGGTGCTGGCAGGGTGGGCAACGAGTGTTTTGACGTCGCCTAAATTGGTGCACAAAGAGACAGTTCGCATGGCGTTCATGACTTTAAAAGCATTCTCGCGCCCTTGCTCAGGCGATTGCGCTTTCACCTCAAAAGAAAGCACAGCACCGCCCATGTTCGATTGTTGGGCCATGGCCAATGCGTGCTGTGGATGACTCTTCAAGCCAGGGTAAAAAACGCGAGCCACTTGGGGTTGCGCTTCTAACCACTGAGCCAAGGCCATGGTCTGCTCAGACTGGGCTTTCATGCGGATACCCAAGGTCTCCAAGCCTTTCAAAACCACCCAGGCATTGAAGGGCGACAAGGTCATGCCCGCACTTCTCATGACTGGGCCAAAGACATCATCAATCAATGCCTTGGAGCCGCACAATGCGCCAGCCATGACACGACCTTGACCATCTAAATATTTGGTGCCAGAGTGAACGATCAAATCGGCACCCATTGCCAGAGGCCGCTGCAAAATAGGCGTTGCAAAACAATTGTCAACCACCAGCAAAGCATTGCCGGCATGCGCAATTTCGGCCAAGGCTTTGATGTCGCACACCTCGGTTAGAGGGTTGGTGGGCGTTTCAGCAAACAACAAACGGGTGTTGGGCTGCATAGCCGCTTGCCACTGGGCCACTTGGGTTTGAGATACAAAAGTAGTTTGCACACCAAACTTGGCAAATTCACCGCCAATCAATTTGATGGTAGAGCCAAACAATGAATGCGAGCAAATGACATGGTCACCACTTTTGAGCAAACCTAAGCACATGAGCAAAATGGCAGACATGCCGGTAGACGTGGCAATACAAGCCTCTGCACCTTCGAGGGCCGCCAAGCGCAATTCCAAACTGGCCAATGTCGGGTTGCCTAGGCGAGCGTAGGTATAGCCCTCTTCTTCACCCGCAAAACGCCTGGCCGCGGTTTCGGCGTCAGGCTGAACATAGCCGCTTGTAAGGTACAAGGCCTCAGAATTTTCACCATACTGGCTGCGATCAACGGCAGCTCTGAGCGCTAAAGTGTCGATGTGCAAGTTGTCGGGCAATGGGTGCTGGCTCATATCGATCTCAAGATTTTTTACACTGTATTTTTGGAGAGTGATCAAGATGCATTTGGCAGAGCCAAGCGCGAGCGGTCAGGGTCGGTCTCGGACTCGTCATCTTGGGCTGGTCGATTATCGTTCAAGCGCTCTATGTCTTCAGCAGATACATCACCGGTCACATAGATGCCGTCAAAGCAAGATGCATCAAACCCTTGAAGCTTGGGGAAGCCTGGCAAGGCAGCGTTGGCAACTGCCAATTTCATGGCATCGACATCTTGGTAAATGAGTGCATCACAGTCGATGATTTGTCGAATTTCATCCACCGATCTGTTGTGCGCAACCAGTTCATCTTTAGTAGGCATGTCAATGCCATAGACGTTGGGATAACGCACTGGCGGCGCAGCACTGGCCATATAAACCTTGCGCGCGCCTGCTTCTCGCGCCATTTGCACAATTTCACGGCTTGTTGTGCCGCGCACAATGGAATCATCAACCAACAAGACATTGCGGCCTTTGAATTCACTGGCAATGACATTCAGTTTTTGTCGCACCGATTTTTTGCGAACAGCCTGCCCTGGCATGATGAAGGTTCTGCCGACATAGCGATTTTTGACGAACCCCTCGCGATACGGCAGGCCTAACAATTGCGCAAGTTGTGCAGCACTAGGCCGACTCGATTCTGGGATGGGAATGACCACATCAATGTCACTGGGTGGCACAGTAGAGATGACTCGCTTGGCCAACGTTTCGCCCAAGTTCAGACGTGCTTGGTAAACAGAAATACCATCCAATGTCGAATCGGGTCTGGCCAAGTAAACGTATTCAAAAATGCAAGGCGTCAGCTGCGGATGGTCTGCGCATTGTTGGCTAAAAAGCTGTGTCTGCATGTCAATGAACACCGCCTCGCCCGGCGCAACATTGCGCTCAAACTGATGCAAAGTTCCTTCAAGTGCAACAGACTCACTGGCCAACATGAAGGTGCCATCTTTGCCTTTGCCAATGCACAAGGGACGAATGCCAAATGGGTCTCTAAAGGCCAGCAACCCGTGGCCTGCAATGAGGGCGATGACCGCATAAGAACCCTTCACGCGGCGATGCACACCTTGAACGGCTTTAAAAACATCGGCTGGCGTTAAAGGCAAACCCCGTGTGGTTTTTTCCAATTCGTGCGCCAACACGTTGAGCAAAACTTCGGAGTCACTTTCGGTATTGATATGGCGATGATCGGTTGAAAAGAGTTCTGCCTT
>CAXNGF010000204.1:0-4190 GCA_964201905.1 Limnohabitans sp.
ACTGCACACTGTGGTGCCGCACACCGCTGCTCAATTTGCCCGTGCCATCATCATGCCCAATTTGAAGCCGCCCATCACCACGGCCGCTTTGGCACTTGAGTACAAATCACGCATCTTGGCTGCAGTGCCCAAGGGCATTGATTTTGAGCCGCTCATGACCTTGTACCTCACGGACAATTTGCCTCCCGAAGAAATTGTGAAGGCCAAGGCCTCTGGCGTGGTGGCATGCAAGTTGTACCCTGCAGGCGCCACCACCAACAGCGATGCGGGCGTGACTGATTTGAAAAAGATTTACCCCACGCTGGCTGCCATGCAAAAGGCGGGCATGCTCTTACTGGTTCATGGTGAAGTGACCAGCAACGACATTGATTTGTTTGATCGCGAAGCCGTGTTCATTGAAACGCAACTCATACCATTGCGCCGTGATTTTCCTGAACTCAAAATTGTGTTTGAGCACATTACAACCAAAGATGCAGCAGACTATGTGCTGTCTGCAGATCGCTTCGTGGCTGCTACGCTGACAGCGCACCATTTGCTTTACAACCGCAACGCCATTTTCACGGGCGGTATTCGGCCACACTACTATTGCTTGCCGGTGCTCAAACGCGAAACACATCGTGTGGCTTTGCTCCATGCCGCCACCTCAGGTAACGTTCGATTTTTCTTGGGCACCGACAGTGCGCCGCACCCTGCGCATTTGAAAGAACACGCATCTGGCTGTGCGGGTTGCTATACCGCACATGCCGCCATGGAAATGTATGCCGAGGCTTTTGACAGCGTAGGCAAATTGGCCCAATTGGAAGCCTTCGCCAGTTTCAATGGCGCTGACTTTTATGGTTTGCCCCGCAACCAAGGCCAAATTACCTTGAAGCGAGAATCTTGGACACCCCAAGAAAGCTTTTCCTTCGGTGAGGCAGAACTCAAGCCCCTTCGGTCTGGCGAAGCTTTGCCATGGCGCATGGCCTAAGCCACATTGATTGGACTGCGCCCTGGCTTATGCCTTGGCGCGAGCAAGGCGAGTGGATTGCGCAGCAAGTAGCGCAGGGTGCTTCCGTTGAGCAAGCGTGCAATGCATCCCTGCATTTGCTCAAGCAATATGACATCGAGCAAGGTGCAAAGATCGAATCGACTTGCTCAGTTCGTTTCGTGCCGCAATCAGACTTGCCGGAAGGGCAGGCCTATGAGCAGTTCATCTATGACACTCAAACGGTTCCTACGCGGGATGGCTTGCACGATTTTTTCAACGCCATGTGTTGGTTAAAATTTCCTTTGGCCAAAAAAAGATTGAACCAAGTTCAAGCAGACGCCATTCGAGCTCAAGGCGTAGGCGCAGTGCGTGGGTCTGTGAGAGATGCCGTCACCGTGTTTGATGAAAATGCCGCGCTCATTCAATTGCCCGACTCAATTTGGGATGCTTTGAAAGCGCGTGATTGGCAGACTGCATTTGTCGAACTGAAACCCAGTTGGCAAGCGGCCCAAGTTGTCATTTTTGGCCATGCTGCATTAGAAAAACTGGTCAATCCTTACAAGGCTATCACGGTGCATTTATGGCGCATTCCTACAAAGTTGCTATTGGCTGAGTGGGATGCCTGGTTGGCGCAAGACCTTCAGCCTGAAAAACTGGCTGTCAAACCTTTTTTACCCACACCTGTTTTAGGTCTGCCTGGTTGGTGGCCCCCCAATGAAAATCCAAATTTTTATGCGGATACCCAGGTCTTTCGCAGGCCCAAGGCGACTTAATTCCGTTCTATTTTGAGGAATTAAAAGGGTGCACTTGATTTTGTGCGCGCCCCCCCTAATATTCGAGATGTGCGCTCAGCCTTCGCTGGGTGGTGAAGTTAAATTCCTCATGAAACGTATCATTTTGTTTGTACTGACCAACTTGGCCGTGGTGCTGGTGTTGGGTGTTGTGGCCAGTTTGCTGGGGGTTAATCGCTTCCTCACTTCCAATGGCTTAGATTTAACCGCCTTGTTGGGCTTTGCCCTGATCATGGGTTTTGGTGGCGCCTTCATTTCGTTGCTCATCAGCAAGCCTGTGGCCAAGTGGAGTTCTGGCGTTCAAGTCATTGCACAGCCTAGCAATGCTGACGAAAAGTGGTTGGTCGACACAGTGCAAAAACTGGCCGACAAGTCGGGCATTGGCATGCCTGAAGTCGGTATTTTTGAAGGCGACCCCAACGCATTTGCAACTGGTGCCTTTAAAAACTCGGCCTTGGTGGCGGTATCGACGGGCCTGTTGCAAAACATGAAACACGATGAAATTGAAGCCGTCTTGGCGCACGAAGTGGCGCACATTGCCAACGGCGACATGGTCACCATGGCCCTCATCCAAGGCGTGATGAACACCTTTGTGGTGTTCCTATCTAGAGTAGTGGGCTATGCCGTTGACAGCTTCTTGCGCAAAAACGACGAAGAAAACACAGGACCTGGCATGGGTTATTGGATCACCACCATCGTTCTGGACATTGTCTTGGGCTTTGCCGCAGCCATTGTGGTGGCCTGGTTTAGCCGCCAGCGCGAATTCCGCGCAGACGCTGGCGCAGCCGAGTTGATGGGCCGCAAACAACCCATGATGAACGCATTGGCCCGCTTGGGGGGCTTGCACACAGCTGACCTGCCAAAGAGCGTGGCAGCCATGGGCATTGCGGGTGGCATGGGCCAGTTGTTTTCAACGCATCCCCCCATTGAAGAGCGCATTGCGGCTTTGCAAAACAGTTAACGATTTTAAAAATCCCAAAGACGGAGTAATTAATTTATTTTGATTAATTCCACTCAACTTTAGAATTAAAAATATGTAATTTTTGCTTGATATTTGATATCAAGCATTGTGAAGACTAATCATTTGTTGAATTTGTCATAAATTTTGTTAACATATTAGGCCGTGCCTTCAAAATAACCGAAGGCTAAGTTACTTAATTTGCGGCAGATTCAGATGATTTACCAGTGCGCCTCTTGCGGTTATGAAACCAGCACCCAAGCCAAGTTTTGCCTTAAATGTGGGGCGCCAATGGCAACAGCCTCTCCAGAGGCGCCTGTGCAAAATGTTGCCCAATCAGAAGTTCAGCCAACAACCGTTGTAACTGTTCAGCAAGAGGTACCAGCTCCTTTGAGCTCGCCACCTCAACCCCCTTCTCAGTCACAAACGAGTAGCCAGCCTTTTGGCACAGTAACAGTAACATTTACTCCGCCCCCACCACCCCCGCCCCCACCACCCCCGCCGCCATTGCAGCGTCCTGCTGCGCAGGGTTCTTCCAATGTTTCTGGCGGGCAAGCGGCACCCCAGGCAAATAACTCCAAAACGGGTTTGATCGTTGGTGCCCTTGTAGTTGTGGCAGTTGCTATTGGCGCATTCATGTTCCTGGGCAAAGGCGAGAGTGCGCCTGCTTCATCAAACTCGGCTCCTGCTGAGCGATCTAACGCAACGGCTGCAAATCAGCCTGTTACAGCCAAAGATGAGTTAAATATTTTGTTGGGCTTAGTTAGGGATGGTCGTTGGAAAGAGGCAACCCCAAAAATTCAGCAATTGAAGTCTCTCTCACAGGTTGCTGCAGGCGATAGGCAAGCAGCGACGGCGCCATACACTCAGGGCGCGCAGTTGTTGACGGACAATGACTTGCAAGGTGCAGCAACTGCGTTTGAAAAAGCAATTTCTGCTGATGCATCTTTTGGCGCACCAAGGTTTGGCTTGGCCAGATCTTATTCACGTTCTGGCAAATTAGACACAGCAGCGGCTGTGTTGGTCGATGGCTTGTTAATTGTCCCCGACAGTGGCGATGGCTGGTTGGCCGCTGCTGAAGTTTTTGCTGAAAACAACAAGGATGAGGCAGCCAACGCCTCCCTCAAACTAGCCCTGCACTTGGCACAAAATAGGTCTACCGCTATGCAGTTTTTAAGTAATGCCAATGAAACCGTCAAAAGTGCAAAGTTTAAAAAGATCATTGAAGTAGCCATGCCAACCTTGAGTGGCGTTCCCTCTAAATAATTTAAAAGTTGCAGATCAAAATGTTGTTAAAGAACAAAGTAAAGTCGTTTTTGTTGTCAAGTTTCGTCCTCTTGGTTGCTACCCAGGTTAGTGCGCAAGAGATTAAATCTGCGTCCTTTGCAAGCCCAGAGGCGTCCTTAGGGGGCGCGGTCGATCTGTCAATTGTTTTTCAAACAACAGGTGGCTCTGCTTGGTGCGGTATGTTGGT
>CAXNGF010000205.1:0-4071 GCA_964201905.1 Limnohabitans sp.
GAAGACCGCTGACGGCTTTGCTGCGAGCAGTGAAGCGTTTGCGTGCCTCTTCGTCCATCATCAAATCAACATAACGCTGACGGTACTTTATTTCTTGGTCAGCCACGCCGTGAAACTTGTCGGGCATGGGGCGCAGGCTCTTGGTCAGCATGCGTACGCTGGTGGCGTGCAATGACAATTCGCCCATTTTGGTTTTGAACAAGTAGCCTTCGGCTGCCACAATGTCGCCCAGGTCCCAATGCTTGAAATCGTTGTAGGCTTCTTCGCCAATGTCGTCGCGTGTGACGTAAATTTGGAAGCGACCGGTGGCATCTTGCAAGGTGGCAAAACTTGCCTTGCCCATCACACGCTTGAGCATCATGCGGCCTGCAATTTTGGCTGTGGTTGGAACAATGCCTTCGCCTTTTAAAGTCTCGGGTGCCTTATCGCCATGAGCTTGGGTTAAAGCTGCTGCGCGATCTTCAGGTTTGAAGTCATTGGGGAAGGCAACGCCTTTGCCCTGTTTTTGAGCTTCTCGCATGGCCTTGAGCTTGCTTCGTCTCTCGGCGATCAACTGGTTTTCGTCAACGACGGGGGCGGTTTGATTTTCTGCTGGCGTGTCTGACATGAGAAGCAATTGTTAAGTGGGGGCCACGAAAGCCCTTAAATACGCTGAAATTCAGCGCGAACCCGTTATTTTACGATTGCTTCGGGCTCAAGCTATCATTTGAGTTCTCGGAGGACTTCTGTGTTTCTACAAATTGTCAATTTGATCTTGGATGTCGCCACCGGTTTGGTGGGTGGCGCCTGCCTCATGCGATTGGTCATGCAGTGGCAACGCCTGCCATTTCAGAACCCCATTGGGCGTTTTGTGTTTGCCGTGACCGATTGGATGGTCATGCCGCTAAGGCGGTTTTTACCAGCCATTGGGCGCTTGGACACATCAAGCCTGGTAGCGGCATGGTTGATGAAACTAAGCCATGTCACTGCCATGTGGGTACTCACAGGCACGCAAGCAGCTTTTCTGGGTATTTTGGTGGCAAGTTTATTTGGGGTCTTGCACTGGCTGGTGTCTGGCCTCAGCCTCATCATTTTGCTTTATGCCGTCTTGTCTTGGCTGCAGCCCAACAGTGGCAGCATGATGCTTTTGTCTCGATTGGTAGAGCCTTGGCTGGCACCCATTCGCAATGCTTTGCCACAGCCAGGTGGCATCGATCTGTCGCCGCTGGTTTTGCTGGTGATCTTGCAAATAGCCGGCATGTTACTGGCCGGCTTGCAACATGGCGGTCTTTGAAATCAGCTGACCGCATCTGCCGATTGGCGCGTCAGCATGGCCAATGTATTGGCAATGGTCATCTTCAATTCACGGCGATCGCAAATGAAGTCTACGGCACCTTTTTCTTGCAAGAACTCGGCACGTTGAAAGCCTTCTGGCAGGGTGACTCGCACAGTGCTTTCAATCACTCGGGGGCCTGCAAAGCCTATCAGGGCCTTGGGTTCGGCAATGACCACATCGCCCATGAAGGCAAAACCAGCCGATACGCCACCCATGGTGGGGTCGGTTAAGACGCTGATGAAAGGCAAGCCTTTTTTGGCCAAGCGGGTGAGGGCTGCATTGGTTTTGGCCATCTGCATCAAAGACAACAAACCTTCTTGCATGCGCGCACCACCAGTTGCTGTGAAGCAGAGGAAGGGTACTTTTTGCTCGATGGCCGTTTCAACGCCACGCACAAAACGCTCGCCCACCACGGAGCCCATGCTGCCGCCCATGAAGTCAAATTCGAAACAGGCCGCCACCACATTGATACTGTGAATTGCGCCGCCCATGACCACCAAAGCATCGGTTTCGCCGGTGTTGCTCATGGCCTCTTTGATGCGCTCGGGGTACTTGCGGCTGTCTTTGAATTTCAAGGCGTCGACGGGTACCACTTCTTGGCCAATTTCGTAGCGACCTTCATTGTCTAAAAAATTGTTCAGACGGGCACGCGCGCCAATGCGATGGTGGTGACTGCAGGTTGGACATACGTTTTGGTTTTGCTCTAAGTCCGTTTTGTAAAGCACAGATTCGCACTTAGGGCACTTGACCCACAAGCCTTCGGGCACGCTGCGGCGGTCGGCCGGGTCGGTGTGCAGAATTTTTGGGGGCAGCAGTTTTTCGAGCCAACTCATATCGATGTCCTTATGGGTTTTTTGAGGCGTCCATCGCCAGGCGAATTTCACGCAAGAAGTTAGCAGCAACGCTGGCTACTTTATCGCGAGGTTCATTTTCAATCAATTGGATGATTTTGCTCCCAATCACGACGGCATCGGCCACTTTGCTGATGGCCTGCGCTGTTTGGGCATCCCTGATGCCAAATCCCACACCCACGGGAATGCTGACTTTTTGGCGAATGCGGGGCAACATGGCTTCAACTTCAGCGGTGTTCAGAGCGCCTGATCCTGTCACGCCCTTCAGGGATACATAGTAAACATAACCACTGGCCACATCGGCCACTTGTTGCATGCGCTGATCGGTGCTGGTGGGCGCCAACAAAAAGATCAAATCCATGCTGTGTGCGCGCAATTTGGCCGCAAATTCAACGCATTCTTCGGGCGGGTAGTCCACCACCAAAACCCCATCAATGCCGGCTGCAGAGGCGTCGCGAATGAAACTGTCTTTGCCGTGTTTCAAGTCATAGCGTTCAATAGGATTGGCATAACCCATTAACACCACGGGCGTGGCATGGTTCTTCTGGCGAAAGGTTTTTACCATGCCAATCACATGCGAGGTACCAATGCCAAAGGCCAAGGCCTTGTCACCCGCTTTTTGAATGACGGGACCATCGGCTGAGGGGTCGCTAAAAGGCACACCCAGCTCAATGACATCAGCGCCCGCATCCACCATGGCGTGCATGAGTTCGGGTGTGACGTCGGCAAAAGGATAGCCAGCTGTGACGTAGGGAATCAAGGCCTTGCGACCAGAGGCTTTCAGTTGTTGG
Source organism: Limnohabitans sp. (assembly GCA_964201905.1). Classification (GTDB taxonomy): domain Bacteria; phylum Pseudomonadota; class Gammaproteobacteria; order Burkholderiales; family Burkholderiaceae_C; genus Limnohabitans_A. The sequence goes on from CAXNGF010000205.1 coordinate 2,958, forward strand.
AAGGTGGCTTCAATGCGGCTCATTTGAAAACTTTAACCGGTTGCTCACCCATTGCCAAGCCACCTTTAACGCCTTGGCCTTGGCAACTGGGACGGCAGAAGAAGTCGGCGTTGCTGAGGTCGGCCACAGTGCCAATGTCTTTGTCACCTCGGCCAGACATGTTGATCAAAATGGACTGATCGGGTTTCATGGTGGCAGCCAATTTTTTGGCATAGGCCACAGCGTGGCTAGATTCGAGTGCAGGAATGATGCCTTCGGTGCGGCACAAATAGTGAAAGGCATCCAAGGCTTCTTGGTCGGTGATACCGACGTATTCTGCACGGCCAATGTCTTTCAAGAAAGCGTGCTCGGGTCCAACGCCGGGGTAATCGAGGCCGGCGCTGATGCTGTGCGTCTCGGTAATTTGGCCGTTGTCGTCTTGCAAGATGTAGGTACGGTTGCCATGCAGTACGCCAGGACTGCCGCGTTGCAAGGAGGCGGAGTGTTTACCGCTCTCTAAGCCTTCGCCTGCAGCTTCTACGCCAATCAAACGTGTGTTTTTGTGATTGATATAGGGGTAGAAAATACCCATGGCATTGGAACCACCGCCAACACACGCAATGACTGCGTCAGGTTGCTGGCTGTGCAAACCAGTTTGCGCCAACAGCTTGGGCATTTGCTCGAGACATTCCGTGCCAATCACACTTTGGAAATCACGAACCATCATGGGGTAAGGGTGCGGGCCCGCAACCGTGCCAATGATGTAAAAAGTGTTGTCGACGTTGGCCACCCAATCGCGCATGGCCTCGTTCAAAGCATCTTTCAAAGTTCGGCTGCCAGAAGTCACTGGCACCACGGTAGCGCCTAGCAGTTTCATTCGATAGACATTGGGGCTTTGTCGCTTGACATCTTCGGAGCCCATGTAAACCACACACTCCAAGCCATAGCGCGCGCAAATGGTGGCCGTGGCCACGCCGTGCTGGCCTGCACCTGTTTCGGCAATGATGCGGGGCTTGCCCATGCGCTTGGCCAGCATGGCCTGCCCAATGGTGTTGTTGATTTTGTGCGCGCCAGTGTGGTTCAGGTCTTCGCGCTTCAAATAAATTTGCGCACCACCCATTTCACGGCTCATGCG
>CAXNGF010000206.1:0-4061 GCA_964201905.1 Limnohabitans sp.
AACTCCTTACCGATTTTATCGACGCTGTGCATCAAAAACGGGCACCTCGTGTGAGTGGGGCCGATGCACTGAAAACGCATGTGGTGATCAACGAGTTGTTGAGATTGGGGCAATGACAGGGCGTGCTTCAGGGTAATGGCTGTTTGCCGTCAATTGTCTGAACCGTTAACGAGACGTCTTCTGCGATTAAGAAATGATGATTAAATTTTCTCACTTTAAATTCACTTGGTTTTATAACTCGCGTCCTGCTTGGATGACATTTTTTCTACTGGCCATGGTGACGTCTTCTTTCAGTGAAGTCACATCCAGCGAAATTGAAATTCCAGTTATTGGCGCTAAATGCAATGATCGCGTTAAAGAGGTCAGTCGTGTTTCGGGGCTCCTCCGTTTGCCTTCCAATGCGAAACAACCAGTGCCAGCGGTGGTCTTGCTCCATAGCAATGCCGGCATCGTAGGCGTTGGTGATTTTTATGCTCGAGCCTTGAATGCAAATGGTATAGCCACCCTAGAGGTCGACTCATATACCCCACGTGGCGTGCGAAATGGAGGTGAGCGCAATGCACCGGTCTTGTGTGACCGTTTACAAGATGCTTGGGGCGCACTTGTTCATCTGGCCAAAGATGCCAGAATCAATGCGCAGCAAATTGGCATTGCAGGTTTTTCCAGCGGAGGTGCAGTAGCCATCATGGCAGGTATGGGTGTCAGACCAGCTCGATTGGGGCGTAACAATCCAGCACTAAGGCAAGAGCAAGTTTTCGCAGGGCACTTTGCGCTTTATCCAGGCTGCGCCAACATCATGGATGACCAGCAGCGAATTCGCGCATGGATCAATCCGGGTCGTCCGCAAAATTGGGGTGCGACTGGAAAACCCATTCACATTACTTCAGGAACCAACGACGATTTTGATTTCAATCCCAAGACTGACTGCATGCGAATGAGTGAGGAGTTTCCCGCCATTGCCAGCCAACTGACTGTGCGTATGCTTGAGGGGGCTACACATGCGTTTGATTGGCCTAGCCCACCACCTCCCGCCTACAGTCCATTTGCCAAAGCTCAAACGGGTGGCATGGTTAGCATGCGTTACGCTGCCAAAGAAGCTGAAGCTGCTCAAAAGGAAATGGTCGAGTTTTTTCTTAAAAATCTAAAGTAGGCTGTGTCAGATTGAATCAGCCTCATTCCCCGTTCACCATCAAACCCAGCCTTGCCGCCAGACCTCTTCGTTTTCCAGCTCACGCCACTTGATGACTTGTGTGGCCTTGGAGAACACCGATTCAATTTCCACCCACTCAACAGGATCAGTTTCCAACGCGGGTTGAATCACGCGGCTGACTAAGAAGTGTTTCTGTTTGGCTAAGGGCTTCACAGCCGTCCACTTGCTAAGCAACAGCTTCTTGGGGGTGATGGGATTCATTGGCCAAATTTCTCAAGGTTTGCTCTGCACTTCTCTTGCAATGGCTTGACCCAAATCAATGACTGCCATGGCATAGTAGCTGCTCCAGTTGTAGCGCGTGATGGCATAGAAATTTTCTGTGCCAGCCACATAGCTGGGCGGCGCATCTCCATTCAGAAGTTCGATCAAAGCCCATTGTCCTTTGTACTCAAGCGCGTCACCTTCTAGGATGGCCCCCTTGGCCACAAAATTAGCCAAGGAGAAGCTTGGCAAGATGTCGGGTGCCATCAAGGCATCCATGTCTAAAAGTGCTGAATCGAATTTAACGGGGTAGTGCGTAGGCATGCCAGTTTGCCATTGAAAAGCTTTGAAGTAATTGGCCACAGAACCAATGACATCGGCTGGGTTGTTGAACAAATTAATGTGTTTGTCGCCATCAAAATCGACTGCAAATTTGGCCCAGCTTGATGGCATAAATTGGGGCAGGCCCATGGCACCCGCGTAGCTGCCTTTGAGGCTGACGGGTTTGATTTTTTCTTTAGAAGTCATCACCAAAAACTGCGCCAGTTCTTTGGAGAAAAAGGCTTGACGTTCTGTGGCTCTTGGGTGTTCTTTGGGGAAGTCAAAGGTGAGGGTGCTTAAGGCGTCTAAGACTTTGAAATTGCCTGTGTGTTGTCCATAAAAAGTTTCAACGCCGATAACGCCTACGATAAGCCATGGCGGTACACCATAGGTTTGCTCGGCTAAGTTCAGAAGCGTTTGGTGACGCTGCCAAAACTGAAGGCCTGCTTGAATGCGCTTGGGTTCGATGAAACGGGCTCGGTAGGCCGCCCAATTTTTTTGACTGGCCTGTGCGGGAGGCATGATCAGCTTGGGGATACTGGGAATGAGTCTGGCTTGTGCCAGTTGGGACTTGACCCACTTGGGGTCTAGCTGATTTTCCTGAGCCACCCGTTCTGCCCACGCCATGGCATCGGGCCTTTTGGCATAGGAAGCACCCGCAGTAGGCGCGGTTGATTTAATTTTCGACTTTGGTTTTTGGGTACTTTCGGCAGCCTGAGTGCCTGCTGAAATACAAAGCGTCAAACTGATCAATATCAAGGACAAAATTCGCATGCCATCAGTTTAGCCTTTGAAATGAGTGCAGGTGTCGTGATAAGCTGGAAACCTCACATTTTGTCCCTCATTTCACAAAAGATACCCATGGGCGCTACTGGCTATTTCACACACTCTGATTGTCGCCTGCACGAAATGGGCGAGGGCCATCCTGAGTGCCCCCAGCGCCTAGATGCAATTGAGGATCGCTTGCTCATCACTGGGCTTGATCACGCCTTAGATCGCAGGCAGCCTTCGCCAGCCTCTTTGGCCGACATTGAGTTAGCCCACGGCCGCATGTATGTGGCCTCACTCAGGGGCTTGAGTGACGCACTGATCGAAGACATGCAGGCGGGTGGGCCTTCTTACACAGCGCTTGATCCAGACACTTCCATGAACGCACATACATGGAAAGCTGCCTTGCGCTCCGCCGGCGCAGCCTTGGATGCCACCGATGCGGTCATTGCAGGTGAATTGGAAAACGCTTTCTGCGCCGTTCGCCCACCAGGTCACCATGCATGTCGCGACAAGGCCATGGGTTTTTGTTTTTTCAACAATGTCGCCATTGCTGCCAAATACGCTCTAGAGCGCCACGGCCTTCAGCGGGTGGCCATTGTTGATTTTGATGTTCACCATGGCAACGGCACCGAAGACATTGTGGCCGGTGATGAGAGAATTTTGATGGTCAGCTTCTTTCAGCATCCGTTTTACCCTGAGGGTGGGGCCCGCAAGCACGACGCTAACTTGGTCAATTTGCCTGTGCCTGCCTACACCAAAGGCATGGACATTCGAGAACTGATCGAGGTGATGTGGATTCCTCGCTTGGAAGCACACCGACCGGAACTCATTTTCATCAGTGCAGGATTTGATGCTCATCGAGAAGACGATTTGGGGCAGTTGGGCTTGGTCGAACAAGACTATGTGTGGATGACACGGCGCATCAAAGACATTGCTCATAAGCATGCCAAAGGCCGCATTGTGAGTTGCTTAGAGGGTGGCTACAACCTCAGTGCTTTGTCTCGAAGTGTTGAAGCGCATCTCCGAGTTTTGGCCGACGTTTGAAAATTTATAAGGAAATCAGCTTTGACCACTGCGCCTAGCATGATGAACGACCCCGTTTTTTGGTGGTCACATGTGAACCCTCAACAAGCCACCCAAGAACTCCTCCTGTTCTTGACTTGCATTGCTCTGACATGGTTTCTCGTATGGGTTGTTCGCCGTGCAACACCACAATGGGATTTGTCTGTTCTTTTGGGTCGGCGTCTTATTGATGGTGTGCTGTTTCCTTCGCTTTTATTAGGCTTGGTTTTCATCACGCGGGCAATTTGGGCGAAATCACATCCTCTTTGGATTTTTGATTTCCTGGTGCCCGTCTGTTTTTCTTTGGCAGTCATCCGATTGGGTGTGAAGGTTCTCCAAGTGACTTTCAAATCTGCAGAATGGGTGAGGCCCATTGAAAGAAGTCTTTCATGGCTGGCTTGGGCTGCCGTTGTTCTTTGGTTGACTGGCTTATTGCCTTTGGTATTGGAAGAGTTAGACCAAATTAAGTGGAAGATTGGCGCTTCACATCTGTCCG
>CAXNGF010000207.1:0-4024 GCA_964201905.1 Limnohabitans sp.
ACCGATGGGCAACAAGAAGCCTGTCAATGACATAGCGGCCGCGCCACCCATCAAAGCGATCAACATGAAAATCAGTTCGCCGGCATACATGTTGCCGAAGAGTCGCATGCCGTGTGACACGGTTTTGGCGACGAATTCAATCATTTGAAACACAAAATTGAAGGGCCACAATATAGGATGTGAGCCGAAAGGTGCGGTGGTGAGTTCATGGAACCAACCGCCAAAACCCTTGATTTTGATGTTGTAGTAAATGCAGATAAGCAAGACAGACACCGACATGCCCAATGTGCTGGACAAATCGGCTGTAGGCACAACGCGGAAGTAATGAATGCTGTGGTCTAAGCCAGTGACTTCAAAGATTTTGTGGAACAAATCAACAGGCAAGAAGTCCATTGAGTTGAGCAAGAAAATCCAAACGAACACAGTTAAAGCCAAAGGAGATACCAGCTTGCGGCTGTGGGCGTTGTGAATGATGCCCTTGGCTTGTGAGTCAACCATTTCGTACAAAATTTCGACAGCAGCCTGAAAACGGCCTGGCACACCCGAAGTGGCCTTGCTGGCAGCCTTCCAAAGCAAGAAACTACCAACCACGCCCAGCAAAATACCCCAGAAAATAGAGTCAATGTTGAAAACCGTAAAGTCAATCACACCCGACATCTCTTTATTTTGGAGATGCTTCAGATGGTGGCCAATGTATTCACCGGCGCTGGGAGCGTTTGCAGCTGACATTCTCTAGGCTCTTTAAAAATTAACTTTAAATTTTCAACTTAGGCTTCTGGGTGAAACACTTTGCGCCAGGCAAAAACAACCCAATAAACCTTCATCGTTATCACCAGGCCCACCAACATGGCAGGCCAACTCAAATCTTTGATTAACCAAGTTGCCGCATAAAGCATGGCAACCGTAAGACCAATCTTGACCATTTCCCACAACAAAAACCCAAAAACCGCAGTTCCCGTGTTAACTGTTGTGGCCTTGCTGGTAAGGCCCCGCGCAAACAACGCTGCAGGAACAACCACCGCCAAAGCACCGTAAGCCGCAGACCATGCAACAGTTACCCGCCCCGTGAAGAGCCAAGTGAGAGCCGCTACAGCCAAACCAACCACAATTTGCGCCAAAACCACACGCCAAATGGAGAGGAGAGGTTGCTGAAGTCGTAGCTTGCGTACTTCTTCGGCTGTCAGAGGTCTGAAATCATCAGCGCCTTTGGCGTAACCATCTTCATCATCAAAGTCTTGTGGCGGTATTCTGACCATGTTTGTTGACATCAAGGTTACAGATACCCTTGCTTGCGCAAAGCACACGATTATAGGTGAAAACCCATACTGCAAAAAAGGCCCACAATCGCAAGGTCATTCAGCCATCAGTCGCCAACGAACCGGTCTTTCAACATGTACGAACTCATTAAATTTGCTCACCTTGCAGCAGCCATTGTGTGGATAGGTGGCATGGCGCTCATGATTTGGGCCATTCGGCCCGTGGCCATTGCCCAGCTGGAGCCTGTTCAACGCTTGCCGCTGTTAGCGGGCATCTTGGCAAGATTTTTCAAAATAGTGGGGCTTTGCGTGTTGCTACTTCTAACAACAGGCGGCCTCATGCTAATGGGCGTCGACATGCGAATGGCACCCAAAGGCTGGCATGCCATGTTGGGAATTGGACTGTTGATGTGCCTCATTTTTGGGCATTTGTACTTTGGTCCGTTTCGCAAATTGAAGTTGGCTTTGGGGCAAGATGACCTGCCGAATGCCGGCGCTCAATTGGCCAAGATTCACCGGCTGGTTCTTATAAACTTTGGCCTCAGCTGGTTGGCAGTAGGTGCTGTGGTCATTTGGCGTTAATCAAACCCGCGGCACCCTCCTTGGCTTTTCAACATCCAAATTTATGAGTGCCTCTTCAAATCCACCCATTGCCACTGACGCTCAAAGAGAATCGCTGATTGAATACCCCTGTGACTTTCCCATCAAAGTCATGGGCCCAAGGGTCGACGGGTTTGCCGAAGCCATGTGCCACGTTGCCCAACAATTCGACCCCAGCTTCAATCCGGCCACCCTTGAAATGCGGACCAGCAAAGCAGGCAACTACCTGAGTGTGACACTTACCATCAGGGCCACAAGCCGAGCGCAACTGGACAATCTTTACCTCGCCCTCACAGCGCATCCCATGGTCAAAGTAGCGCTTTAAATCCAGCCACTTTTATGCTGCTCAAAAACCTCGGCCTGGTTCCCTATTTGGAGACATACCAAGCGATGCAAGACTTCTCTTCGCAGCGCACCACAGATACGCCAGATGAGATGTGGCTGTGCGAGCATCACTCCGTTTTCACACAAGGTTTGGCCGGTTTGGCCAGTCATGTCTTTAATGCAGGCGCAATTCCTGTCATCCATACCAATCGCGGCGGTCAAGTGACCTACCATGGGCCGGGGCAAGTCATGGCCTATCCCTTGCTCAATCTGCAACGCGCAGGCTACTTTGTCAAAGAGTACGTGTACCGACTTGAAGAGTCTGTCATTAGAAGCTTGGCCCATTTTGGCGTGACAGGCCACCGTGTTGCCAACGCGCCGGGCATTTATGTACGCATGGCCGATCCTTTCGCGCATGCCGCACTGACAGGGCCAGCTGTTCCAGGCGACCCCTTCAAAGGCTTGGGGAAAATCAGCGCTTTGGGCATCAAAGTTTCACGCCATTGCAGCTACCATGGCATGGCACTCAATGTGAAAATGGACCTTGAGCCCTTTGACCGCATCAACCCTTGTGGCTATGCTGGCTTGAAATCGGTAGACCTTTTTACAATAGGCATCAACACCACATGGGAAGAGGCGGCAGACGTATTGGCGCACAACCTCAAGGCCATGCTGGCACCCTGACACTGAAAGAATGCAATGACCAAAGAATCGATCGCCACAGGACATGTTGTGCGCGAAGCTCAATCACAAGAAAACTACGACCCAACGGCCAAGCAAAAAGCGGCTGCTAAGTTGTCTCGCATTCCCATCAAGGTCATGCCAGGCGAGGTGCTGAAAAAGCCCGACTGGATTCGTGTCAAAGCCGGCTCACCCACCACCCGCTTTTATGAAATCAAGGACATCCTTCGCAAAAACAAATTGGTCACTGTTTGCGAAGAAGCCAGCTGCCCCAACATTGGTGAGTGTTTTGGCAAAGGCACCGCCACCTTCATGATCATGGGCGACAAATGCACACGGCGCTGCCCGTTCTGCGATGTGGGTCACGGTCGTCCCGACCCCTTGGATGTCAATGAACCGACCAACTTGGCGCGCACCATTGCCGACTTAAAATTGCGCTATGTGGTGATCACCAGTGTCGATCGCGACGATTTACGCGATGGTGGTGCAGGCCACTTTGTCGACTGCATTCGCGAGACGCGTGCGCTTTCACCACAAACTCAAATTGAAGTTTTGGTGCCCGACTTCCGTGGGCGCGATGACCGTGCGCTGGACATTTTGAAAGCAGCACCACCCGACGTCATGAACCACAATTTAGAAACTGTGCCGCGCTTGTACAAAGAAGTTCGCCCTGGCTCTGACTATCAGTTTTCTTTGCAGTTGTTGAAGAAATTCAAAGCATTGTTTCCGCATGTTCCAACCAAGAGCGGCTTGATGGTGGGGCTTGGAGAAACAGATGAAGAAATTTTGCAGGTCATGCAGGAGATGCGCGATCACAACATTGAAATGCTCACCCTAGGGCAGTACCTGGCGCCGTCCACCAGCCACCTGACCGTGAAGCGCTACGTTCATCCCGACACCTTCAAAATGTTTGAAGAAAAAGCCTACGCGATGGGCTTCAAACATGCAGCAGTAGGCGCCATGGTGCGTTCAAGTTATCACGCCGATCAACAAGCGCACGATGCAAGTTTGGCGCGCTGATGAAGCCTAGCCTTCGAGCCACTTGGTTGGCCTTGGGCGCCATTGCGTTGTGGGCCACATTGGCGCCTGTGGGCGTGCGTTTGTCGCACTTGCCACCTTTTTTAACAGCAGGCTGCGCGCTTTTAATTGGCAGCTTGGTGGCA
>CAXNGF010000208.1:0-4023 GCA_964201905.1 Limnohabitans sp.
TGGCGCAGTGGCGACAGTCTATGTCCACCTTGGTTCCGGCTGAAATCAAGATTTTGGCTGGCAACATGGAGATGAAAACTTACGAAGCCTTTGTGCTCGAAGCGCCCTCTTTTGCAGACATTCAAGTCTTTGAAATCGATGCGCTTCAAACACTTTGCGCTTGGAGCTTTGACTCTCGCTGGGTGGCTGCGGCCGTAGATTGTTTGTTTGGCGGCGCCGGTGTCATTCCCATCAAAGAACGAAGCGGCAAACTCACGCACATTGAATTGGGCATTCGGCAACGTTTGCTTGAAACGATGGCCACTGCCTATGAGGCAGCATGGCAAACAGCTTATCCCATTCGCCTGCAAACCTTAAGGCAAGAGCAGCAACTTTCCTCGCTTCGACTCACCTCCCACAAAGATGTGGTGCTGCACGCCCAATTTGCCATTCATTTCAACTTGCTGGAATTAAGGGTTGACCTGTGTCTGCCCAAGCGCGCATTAGATTGGCAAACGCCCAGTAGCTCAGGCAAAGGTGCAGAAACGCCAGGCCAACCGGCTGGCTGGAGCCGTAGCCTGCAACATCAGCTGTATGCCAAGCCCGTAGATTCTGTGGCTGTGCTGTGCGAAAAAGAGCTGTCGGTGGCGCAATTGATCTCCTTGTCTTTGGGCCAGGTTCTGCCCATTGATTTGTCGGCGCCCGTGCGCTTGATGGTAGATGGCGTCAATTTACTCAGTGGTCGATATGGCGTTAGAAATGGGCACTATGCCTTGAAAGTGGAGCACATGAATTCGCCCCCTTTGGTTCCCAAAATGGAAGACTTTGAAGGTGCAACTTCGGGTCAGTACCTTGGCAGCCTAGACATGCCAGCACAGGCGCAAAACGATTTGGCCAATGCGGCCAAGGCCCTCAGCCAGCTAGACCAACAAATTCAGAAAAGTGAAGGTGACTTGTGACGCAGCAGATTGAAAAAGGCTCATCAGACGATCTCACCCATTGGGGTGAAGGGCCGGCTGAAGCAGCTGAAACCGCCAAACCCGTCATTCCCGATATGGACATGATCATGGATCTGCCGGTTCGGGTCATGATTGAGCTGGGCCGAACCAAAATGCCTCTGGGCGATTTAATGTCGGTTCAAAACGGCGGCGTGATCGAGTTGGACGTAGAGGCCGGCGAGCCCTTGAACTTGGTGGTTAACGGGTGTTTAATTGCACAAGGCGAAGTTGTCATCGTGGACGACCGCTATGGCATCCGCTTGACTGATATCATTTCACCATCGGAGCGTTTACGGAAATCCAAAAATTGACCCACCTGTCCCCCTTGTCGCGACTTTCAGCGTTTGTCTTATTAGGCATTTTCTCTATCGGCGCTCAAGCGCAAGCCCTGTCAGCGCCAGTCACTGGTAGCTCGTCTGGCTCATCGTCGTCTGTATGGGGCGGGGCTTGGCTGGGCTTGGTCACACTCAGCTTGTTGGTGGTGTTGGCAGCCGTGGTGGTCTGGCTCTTCCGTCGTGGCGCACAAAACACCACAGTGGGTGGGCAAATTCAATTGTTAGCGGCTTTTCCAGTGGGCCCGCGCGAGCGTTTGCTGGTGGTTCGCATGCAAGACCGTATTTTGGCTTTGGGCCACACGCCCACGCACATCAGCTTGTTGGCTGAATTAGACGACTTCGAACCCACGGCCAACTCTGGTTCATTGCCATCGGGATTTGCCGGACAACTCATGACCCTGCTTTCTGGAAAGAATGGCGCATGAGGTTCTTTAGCCTCAAATGGCTTATCGCCATTGCCCTCCTGCTGTGTTGCGGTTGGGCAGCGGCCCAGAGCTTACCGCTGGTCACTTCAAGTACTTCCAAAGCCGGCACTGTGTATGCCGTGCCAGTGCAAACATTGTTGGCCTTAACAGCCCTTTCTTTTTTACCGGCTGCGCTCATGCTCATGACCAGCTTTATTCGAATTCTCATTGTGTTTTCTATGCTGAGGCAAGCCTTGGGGCTGCAAAGCATGCCGCCCAATTTGGTCTTGATTGGCCTTTCGGTGTTCCTTACTTTTTTTGTCATGAACCCCGTGCTTGAGTCCATGTACCGGGATGCTTATTTGCCCTTGGCCAGCGGCAAAATTGGCTTTGAAGAAGCGGTCAACATTGGTACCGAGCCTTTGAAGCAATTCATGCTGAGCCAAACCAACAAGGACGATCTGAGCCTCTTTGCCAAGCTCTGGGGCAAGCCCATTGAAACCCGGGCCGATGTGCCCATGACGGTTCTCATTCCTGCCTTTGCCGTATCTGAAATCAAAACAGGTTTCTTGTTTGGCTTCCTCATTTACTTGCCCTTCTTGGCCATCGATTTTGCAGTTGCCAGCATCTTGACTTCATTGGGCATGGTCATGGTCTCGCCCATGATGTTCTCGCTGCCACTCAAGTTGGTGGTGTTTGCGCTGGCTGACGGTTGGTCGCTCCTGGCCGCTTCATTGGTTAACAGTTTCAAGGTCACCTAAGATGGATTCAGGCTTCGTCATTGAAGTTGCTTTCAGAGCACTTTGGATGGCCTTTGTCTTAAGCGGGCCAGTGCTTATTTCATTGCTTATCGTGGGACTGATCATCGGCATTATTCAAGCGGCCACTTCGGTCAATGAAAGCTCGGTGGCGTTCATTCCTAAGTTGGTTGTGATTGCCGTGGTCATGCTCATTGCAGGCCCAGTCAGTTTGGCAATTTTTGTGGATTACCTGCGCGAGGTCATTCAAGAGTTGCCCGAAATTCTGCGGTAATCCCCATGCTACCGATCAGCCCAGATTGGATGACGCAAACAGCCACCATCTGGATGCTCATTTCTGTGCGACTCTTGGGTTGCTTCATGACCATGCCCTTGTTTGCATTTCGCTCAGCCCCCATGCGATTGCGCGTCTTGCTGGCTTTGGTCATTGCATTTGCACTCGTGCCCCTGGTTCAATCCGACCTTCCTCCTCTTTCCAGTATGCCGCCAGGCTATGCCTTGGTGTTTGTTGAGTTGGCTGTGGGCCTGACATCTGGCTGGATGGTCAGAATTGGCTTGACGGCCGTAGACCTGCTGGCCGACATACTGTCGCAACAATCCGGTTTGAGCTTTGCGGCCACCTTGCAACACGATGCCAATTTGGCTTCTGGTTTGGTAGGCGAGTTTTTGGGTTTGTTGGCCATTGCGCTGGCCTTCACCTTGAACATTCATTTGGTCATGCTGGAGTTGCTGGTGAACAGCTTCAAAGTATTGCCTTTAGGCACTTGGCCCGCTGCTTGGAACTGGAGTTCTGTGCTGGGCTTGGTTCAAGATGCCTTCTCTTTAGGCTTGGTCTTGGCCCTGCCTGCCATCGTCATTTACTTTTTGTTCAACATGACGCAGGCCATCTTGGCTCGGGTCAGCCCGCAGATGAATCTTTTCTCGGTAGGCTTTGCCATCATGATTCCTGTGGCCTTTGTGGTGGTGGTTTTGTTGTTGCCCTCTTTCACCGACTTGGTTCAAACCGCCTTTGAGTCACCCTTTGAATTGATTCGCGCTGGGTTTGGTCCTAAGACCTAGTTTCAAGGTCTGGCAGAACCCCAATTTCAGGTAGTGGCAACTCGTCTGCCGCCGTGGCCTGTTTCAACTCATAAGCCCATGCCAGCACTTTGGCGACCACCTCAAACAAGGGTGCAGGAATAGGCTCTCCCACTTTCAAGTGCTTGTGTAGCAAGCGGGCCAGCGGCGGTATGCGCGCTACAGGCACCTGCTTGTCCTTGGCCACGCGCTGAATGAGCAAGGCCATTTCGTCCATGCCTTTGGCCACCACAATGGGGGCGCGCATTTTTTCAGAGTCGTACCTTAACGCAACCGAGTAGTGATCGGGATTGGCCAGTACCACGTCGGCTCTTTCCATAGCAGACATCATGCGAGACGAAGCAATTTGACGTTGGCGCTGCCTGAGGCGGTTTTTCAGCTCCGGCGAGCCCTCGCTCTCCTTCATCTCCTGCTTCATCTCTTCTTGGCTCATCTTCATGCGCTTGGAGAAGCTGAACCACTGAATGACCAC
>CAXNGF010000209.1:0-4022 GCA_964201905.1 Limnohabitans sp.
CCTGCAGCTCCCAGATTTGTTCAATGGTTGCAAAACACAAGCGACTTGACCAATGGTGACATTTCGCCTGAGGGCTTGGCTTTTGTTCCGGCACTACAAAGCCCAACAGGCCACGCTTTGTTGATAGCAGGCCATGAAGTAAGCGGCACCGTATCTGTTTGGGAAATTAAGTAATTTTTAAATTACCTTGCAAAACTGGACTGGATGGCCATTCAATACATGGTTGGCCTTTGCAACATTCGTCAGTTAAAAAAGCTAGCAAATTTTGCATCCGACTCATGTTTGCCTTGTAGCGCAGGTTTCGTCCTTCACGCTCTTGTGACACAAGTTCGCAAGAAAGCAGTTCTTTAAGATGAAAAGAGAGTGAGTTGGGAGGGATACCCAGCGCTACAGCCATATCACTGGGGTACATACCATCCTGCCCCGCAACAACCAGCAAACGAAATACGTTCAATCGATTGATTTGTGCTAATGCGCAGAGCGCCTTTACAACCCACTGTGACTCTGCTGAAGTTACAAGTTCATTCATGTTGACTCCTTGTTAACTTCGAGTTGCAACAAAGGCTTTGTAGGTAATCTGAGAGTTGCAATCCAACACATGAAAAGCATTGCTGCAGAGCCAATGAGTGAATAAATAAGACCACCCCATTGAAACAACAAACCAGACATCAAGGTTCCAAAGAAGCGTCCCAAGGCATTTGCAGCGTAGTAAAACCCAACGTCCTCAGCTGCTTTTTCTGAACCTGCATAGGCTAATACCAAATAGCTGTGAACTGAGGAATTAACCGCAAATGCAAATCCAAACAAGCCAAGCCCACCTACTACCCACCACTCAAGATTAGGAACGTCTTGCCAGACAATGACTGCAATGGCAGCAGGGATCAAGGCCAAGGTCAGGGACCACCAGCGAGCGGCTGGTACTTCGCGCGAGAGGCCGTCTTCACTGCGTTTGACAATATTGGGGGCAAGGGCCTGAACCAATCCATAGCCTATTGTCCAAGTTGCCAAGAACGTACCCACCATGGTGAAGGTCCAGCCAACAGAATAAAGAAACACCGGTACACCCACTACAAACCAAACATCGCGAGCTCCAAAGAGCACAACGCGAGCAGCAGCAAGTGCGTTAAGGCCTTGATTTTTTGCAAACAATTCTTTGGTTGATTTGGAAGCTTTGCTCTTGCCAATCATGGGAGGCAAACTGCTGATGACGCCGATCAAAACCAAAGCCAGTAATCCAGCCATGGCTATCAACGACCATTGAAATCCGACAGCTTGCAGTAAAACGCCACCAAGGAAAAAGCCAAAACCCTTCATGGCATTTTTACTGCCAGTGAACCAAGCTACCCACTTAAACAGCTGGCCGTTACTTTGGGTTTTGGCTTCAGCCTGCGTAATCTTGATCGCTGACTTGCTGGCAGTTTTAGTAAGATCTTTTGCGACGCCGCAAATACCCTGGGCAATGACCACCCATGCAACAGACATGGCCGCAGTCCAATTCGGATCAAGTTGAGACAAGAGCATGAAGCCGACGATCTGAGTCATGAGACCCACAGTGAGCATGCGTGCAATACCAAATCTTGTGGCCAACCAGCCCCCAATCAAATTGGCTAGCACGCCTGCTGCTTCGTAGAGCAAGAACAACAAAGACAGCATAAAGGGTGAGTAACCCAGCTTGTAAAAATGAAGAAGCACCAGCATGCGCAGCGCCCCATCCGTGAGTGTGAACCCCCAATAGGCTGCCGTCACGATCATGTAATTTCGAACGGCAGGCGCTACCACGGGAAGTTGACGGTCGGTTGATGTCATCTTAAATACCAACTGATTCCATGTAGCAGGCCAAATCGACCATGCGGCATGAATAGCCCATCTCGTTGTCATACCAGGCATAGGCCTTCAGAAGAGTTCCGTCGGTCACCATGGTCGACAAGGCGTCGATGATTGAGCTGCGCGTGTCGCCTGCATAGTCAACACTGACCAAAGGACGTGCCTCGTAACCCAGAATGCCAAGCAAGGGGCCATTTGCAGCTTTTTCAAAAAGTGCGTTAACTTCCTCCGCGGTGGTTGAGCGTTGAAGTTCAAAGACACAATCGGTTAGAGATGCGTTTAGTACAGGTGCCCGAACCGCATGGCCGTTCAGTTTGCCTTTGAGTTCAGGGTATATCAATGCAATTGCTGTGGCACTGCCTGTTGATGTTGGTGCCAAGCTCACCATGGCGCTACGCGCACGGCGCAAATCTTTGTGCGGCGCATCTACTACCAAGTTGGTGTTGGTTGGGTCGTGAATGGTTGTGATCTGACCGTGCTTGATGCCCAAGTTTTCGTGAATCACTTTGACAACGGGCGCCAAGCAATTGGTAGTGCAAGAAGCTGCAGTAACGATGAGATCTTTGGCAGGGTTGTACAACTCGTGGTTAATGCCAATCACAATATTGAGTACGCCGCCAACCTTCACTGGTGCTGCAACAATGACGCGCTTTGCACCGCGATCTAGGTGGCCCTGAATGGTTTCAGGTGTCAGAAATTTCCCTGTGCATTCGAGCACAACCTCTACGCCCAATTCGCCCCATGGGATTTCGGCAGCTGTGCCGAAGGAGGTGAAACGAATGCGTTTGTCTTTGATTAGAATGGCATCTTCGCCTTCTGCGCGAATGTCTGCTTTCCATTTGCCTTGAACCGAATCGAAGGCCAGCAGGTGAGCCGTTGCGGCAGCTCCTCCTTTGAGTTCGTTGACATGGACAACATCGAGTCGGTTTGATGCTCGGGGATCATCTTCAGGACGCTCTGCTGCGCCCATTGCCGCTCTTAACGCCAGACGACCAATTCGTCCCATGCCATTGATGCCTACTTTCATGCTCACTCCTAAGCTATTAATTCGATACTTATTGAATTATAGAAATGAATGTTACAAACGTATGACACAAAGTTGAGTAGTCAGGAAAGCAGTGCCTTAATGTCTTTCACCAACAAAAACAAATGGAACGGATCAGTAGGGCTTTCTTCAAACTCCCAATGGCGGTACCAACTTCTAGCTTCCTCGTCCTTGGCATGAACCAAGAGTGCACGAATGCCAGCAATGTCTGCAGCCTGCACAGTTCGAAGCAATGCATTTTTTAACAGTGCTTTGCCAAGACCTTGTCGCTGATATTTTTGATCGATGGCCAGTCTGGCAAGAATCATGACAGGGACTGGATGATGCGGAATTCCTTTGATCACACGCGGCGCTGAATGTGATGGCTGAACGCTGCCAACGGCCAAGCTGTAAAAACCAGCAATCTGGCCGGCATTGCAACTCACATAAGTTTGTGAACTGTTTGATCTTTGATTAACTAAAGCAAAGCGCTGTAAAAACTCATTCAGGGCAACATGGCCACAATCAAACGACTCCACACCATCGGTGACGCTCAGTTTGTGGACTGGCTCGAAGGTATGAGCGCTCAACCGAGCAAACCTTTATCGGACAAGAGTTTCTTCAGCTTAGGTTTAGGTTTCACCGGTTGATCTAGTGCCTTGTGAAAGGCTGTCCAGGTCTCTTTGCTCAAGTCAAACTTTGTGCGATCGGCGAGTGCTTGGTTAGCTGCATTGATACCTGCATCCAATAAAAATTCACTCACATTTTTATGTGAAACGCGCGCGGCTTCCTGCAATAACTGTTTGACAGGGGTACTTGCCCGAACATCGATGCGCTCGGATTTGGGATTGAGAGATGCAGGCATGGGCGCACTATTGGCGATTAAAAGTTGAATCATAACGTCCGGATGATGTACTGACAAGAGCTATTTGATAGTTGATTTGTTGATTTGTTGATCGTAGAAAGATACGCAATTTTTTAGGCTTGCTAATGCTTGCTTTCTTTTATGTGGAGCGTTAAGCAGTCATCGTCAGCCCCCATTACCCTCTGCCCCCAACTTAAGGCTGTATCGCCTGTACAAACGATCAGCTTGGCAGGCTCAGGGGCTGAGCCTCGAGGGGCTCAAAGTAGGGGCTTCTGAATGAACTTTCGCTAGCCAACATGATCTTGCACT
>CAXNGF010000210.1:0-4015 GCA_964201905.1 Limnohabitans sp.
TGCAGAAGCGGGTGTGAAGGGCTTTGAGATCAACATTTCCTTTGGCCTTTATGCACCCAAAGGAACGCCCAAACCGGTTCTGGAGAAACTCACTGCTGCATTACAGAAATCTGTCACCGATCCCGACATCATCAAACGTTTAGATGGCATGGGTGTCTCAGCAGTGAGCATTGAGCAGGCTACGCCAGCAGCACTGAGGGCTCATTTGAAAAATGAAATCGACACCTTGGGCGGCTTGCTGATTAAAGCAGGTGTGCAAGCCAACTGAAGTTTCAATATTGATTTGACAGGGATCAAGGTATGACGATGGACAGAAGAAAATGGTTTGTAGGCGCCTCATCACTGCTATTCACAAAAAACCTCCTTGCTCAATCAGATAGCGCTCATGGCCAACATCACGCTCATCCCGCACTCCCCAAGGTGAGTCCATCGCCTGATGCCTTCGCCAAGCTGCAAGGTGGCGTGCCACATCATTTAACTGCCGATCAAGAGTCACAACGTTCGGTCATCAGTCCTGCGCCCAAGGGAGCCTCAGGTCGGTGGATCACCCGTGCGTCATTGCCCATTCCTCGAAGTGAAATGGCTTGGGCCACAGAATGGGCTGGCAGGCTTCATGTCATTGGCGGCTATGGCGAAGGACGCGTCGACAGGGGCTACCATCATGTCTACGAGCCTCAAGCCGATCAATGGCATTTGGCGGCCCCACTTCCCCGAGGCGCAAACCATGTTGCCGTTGTATCTCTCGAAGGTCGCATCTATGCGTTTGGCGGCTTCATTGAACAAAATCGAAATCCTGACAACCATGCCTACGTCTACGAAGTCTCTCAAGACAAATGGACCTCTATTGCACCACTTCCAAGACCAAGGGGAGCCGCAGCGGCAGTGGCATTGAATGGCAAACTGCACTTAATTGGTGGCGCTTCATCACCCACTGATGAGCGAGCCAGCGTGGGTTGGCATGAAGTTTATGACCCTAAGTCAGATCAATGGGTTCGAAAGAAAGCTTTACCGGGGGCTCGCGACCATGTGGGATGTGTGACCTACAAAGGAAGAATTCACATCATTGGCGGACGTTTCAACACTTTTGAATACAACACCGATTTGCATCAGGTGTATCTGCCTGAAAGGGACACCTGGGAACTGCTAGCTCCTTTGCCCACGGCGCGTTCTGGTCATGGCCTGGTTGTCTACCGTGATCGTTTTTATGCCATGGGCGGTGAAGGCGGCATCATCAATAGGCCCGGACAACAAACCGTATTTGGGCAAATGGAGAGTTACGACCCTGTTGCGAACACTTGGCAATCACACGCAGCCATGCCTATACCGCGTCATGCTGTCGGCGCTGTCACCATTGGCGATTGGATTTATGTGGCCGGAGGTGGCGCTGTTTTGGGAGGCAGTGTGCAATCTGCGGTGCATGAGGCATTCACTTTAAAGTGATTTATGGCCTGGCCTTCAAAAATTTATTGGTTTGCCAATCGGGTCTGAGCAAGACGCTGTCATCGCGAAGCCCCATGCCCGACAAGTCTTGCGAACTGATTGCAAGCCCCGTAGCTTGGCTGCAAGATTGCCCTTGCATTCGCTTAATGGCTACCGACAACATGCCTTCCGAAGCATCCCCCAAAGGATGATTCAAATCGTCGAGTACTGTGCACTGAGGTACCATGCCATCAGAAAATCTGCCTTCCAATTTGGCGTTCAAGCCTTCCATTTCCATGGCCGCATAAGTGATGCCGCAATGATCTTGAGGATAAAAACCATAAGGTTTA
Source organism: Limnohabitans sp. (assembly GCA_964201905.1). Classification (GTDB taxonomy): domain Bacteria; phylum Pseudomonadota; class Gammaproteobacteria; order Burkholderiales; family Burkholderiaceae_C; genus Limnohabitans_A. Next base: position 1,770 of record CAXNGF010000210.1, read on the forward strand.
CCGCAAGTGGTGCTACCAATCAATTCAACTTGCACATCAATGCCTCGCAGACCATTGATGAATGACTCACTGGCAGAGCAAGTGCCCCCTGTAACCAAGACATAAATTTTGGCAATACCCACCGAAGGATAGGTTTGGTTGTTGAGGCCAATGCTGGTGAAATTCATGGCGTAGTTTTCAGAACTTCGCTTGTCAGAAAACTGAGTCCACTCAAAGACCTTTCCCTGTGCTTGTGCTTTGCCAGCAACCGAATATGCCAAAGCATTGGCAATGGCCAAATAGCCGCCTCCGTTGTAGCGCAAATCGACCACCAGATCAGAAATGCCCTGCTGTTTGAAATATGTCATGGCTTGTATGAGATAGGACTCGGCACCAGGTACATGGCTGTTGAAAAGTAAGTACCCCACTTTCTGCGAACCTGCATTCAAAACCTTGTATTCAACTTGTTGCAAGGTAATGACTGCTGCCTGCATGGTTACATTGAGAGTCTGCCCAGCTCTCAATATTTGAAAGTTATGCGGCGCGACTTTGGTGGGGCGTAAACCTTCATTGAAGGTGTCCGTGGCTTGAGAGCTCGTGTCATTGACGGAGGCACCATCAATGGCCATGATTTGATCGCCCCTGGCCAAACCGGCACTCATGGCAGGTGTGTTTGGATAAACATAGGCCACGGTTATAAGCTTAAGACCACCTTGGGTGCTTGTTTTCAACATGAAGCCGTAGCCGCGCAAGCTGCTGTCAACAAAGCTATTCCAGGAAACTGAGTCAATGATGAAGCTGAATTTATCAACCAAGGTGCCCATCGCTGTTTTAAGAGGTGTTTTTGAATCGGAAAAATAGTTAAGCAGGGAGCTCCAAACATCCAATACGCCATTCGTCAAGACGTTGTAGCGGGAATCGTTTGCGTTGACCGTAGGAATGTCTTTGTACCAAAGGTACCTTTCCGACATGTAGGCTTTGATCCAATTTTTTTCATCTGCCAAAACACCTTGCGTAATGGGTACAGTAGATTTGGCGGCATAAGGGTTTTCCTTTGCGCAAATTTGAGCCAGCTCTCTTGAAGTAGCTTGGTTAACTGGAGGAGGATTGTTTGAGCTTGAGCCACCGCCCCCGCCGCATCCGGCCAAACACAGTAGAAGCGTGCACATCAAAATTGCTTGTGAATTCAACGCAGTCACCTTCTTTAAAGACATCTGGAAAAAGCATTTAAAAATTAAAATCTTTAGTCATTGATTGAAGCAATTTTGGCTTCATCATTGGCTTTTTAGCCTATTTTGGATCTTATGAATAGACCTTTGTATCAGAAATACGTCTTGATGGCCTTGATATCACTGATGGCTGCCTCCGTTTACTTTGTGACTGTCACCAGTGCAGGCCTTCCTCCCACAGTTGCATCCCACTTCAATGCGGCAGGGGTTGCCAATGGCTTCATGAGCAAAAACAACTATACCTTCAGCATGCTGGCGATTAGCGTGGGCATTCCTTCTTTTTTGGTTTTAATGTCCTTAGGACTGACTAAGGTGCCTGTTAGTCTCATCAATATTCCCCATCGAGAATATTGGCTGTCCCCAGAACGGCATGCAGAAACCATCAAAATCATCACAGGGTTTATGCTTTTCTTGGCGTGTATTCTTGTCGTATTTTTATCTTTTGTACATTGGCTTGTCACACTGGCCAACGCTCAGCAACCGCCTGAGATGTCAGGATTTTCGATCTATGTTGGACTGATTATTTTGTTGATGCTAATTGGCGTTTGGTCATTGTTTCTTATTCGAGCTTTTCACTTGGATGATCATCAAGAAAAATGAAGGGGCCTGAATTGGTGCTTTTGTAGGACAACATATGTACAAATTACCGTAGGCAATGGTTCAGCAAGTGCGCTCAAACGTTTTGCAAATAAAAAATGCAACTGTGATGACACAGTTGCATTTGTTAAATGGAGGCGCGGGCCGGAGTCGAACCGACCTACACGGATTTGCAATCCGGTGCATAACCGCTTTGCTACCGCGCCATTTATCTGAATTATCTTGGAAATTCAAAGGGTTACGTAAAAACGCAGCTAGTGTGATTTTGGTCTTGTCCAACGCTCGTCCAACTAAGGGTGAGTATGTCAAGTATCAGGAAGCGTGGTGAAAAGTGGCAAGCTAGAGTCCACCGCAAGGAGAACAAGCCGATAGTTAAGTCTTTCAACAATAAAGCAGATGCCCTTAAATGGGCACGTAACGTTGAATCACAGCTTGACCTAG
>CAXNGF010000211.1:0-3969 GCA_964201905.1 Limnohabitans sp.
AGACTGGTCAGCTCAGCTGTGCCCGGCATGCGCGTGCAAGAGGTGTCCATCATGGACACCGAAGGCGGTATTTTGGGCTCTAGCGCCTCGCGCCAAGAAGGGCTCGACCCTTCTCAGCTTAAATACACTTCCGAATTAGAAGCCGCACTCAACCGCCGTGTTGCTGCCATTTTGGAGCCGCTGGCTGGGAAAGACGGTTTCCGTGCGCAGGTGTCGGTCGATTTGGATTTTGATGAGCGCGAGCGCACGTCTGAAACTTTTGGCAAAAATGCCCCGCCCAATCAAGCCATTCGCAGCCAACTCTCCATCGAGTCAAGCGGCGGCAAATCGGGCTCAGGTGGCGTGCCGGGCTCACTTACCAACCAGCCTCAAGAGTCTGCCAAGGCCCCCATCACCACCGAAGCAAAGGGTGAAAACCTCAGGGCACCTGGCAGCGTAGATACTGGCGCATCAGGCTCGGACGAAGCAAGCTCCAGAAATGAAAAAACGGTTAACTTTGAGGTTGACCGGGCCATTGAAAGAATCAAGTCGAGCAAAGGCCAATTGCGCCGTGTGTCGGCGGCTGTGGTGCTTGACTACAAATATGAAAAAGGCGCCAAGGCCAATGCCACACGCAGCGTGGCCTATACCCCTCAAGAAATTCAACAAATCAATGCGCTTGTCAGAGACGCTATTGGTTTTGTGCAACGCCGCGGTGACACCGTCAGTGTGGCCAACTTACCCTTCTCTGAAGAACCTGTGGCGGTGGAAGACACCAACCGTTTAACCCCAGATTTGCTGTCCCAGCTTATTCGTTATGGCGCCATTGCCTTGGGCTTGTTGTTTGCTTATTTCGCCATTGCACGCCCCTTGATGCGTCCCGTGCCGCTGCCGCCTATCGATCCAGATTTGCCAAATTCGCCGCAGGGCCGCGCCGCCCAACGCATGCGGGAAGAGATTAAAGACCTTGATCTGTCATGGGCCATGGACCAAGAAGTCAAGCGCGCGCAAGAGTGGCGGGTTGAAAAAGAAATTGAAGCGCAAATGGAACGCATGCGCGAGCGAGAAGTGGCCAGCAAAGCCAAGTTTGAAGATGTGTTGGGCTATGCCACGCAATATGCCACCGAGCAACCCGATGACACCGCGCTGTTGTTGCGTGCTTGGGTGTCTGAAGCAGGCTCGGCCAATGCATCAGGTCAGGACAAATCATGAACACGGCCGCCTCCAATTTCAAGCCAGGCGTTTTGGGTGGCGCGCTTCGCAAAGGTCTGCAGTCCCCAGACCTTGAGCGGTCCAAAGAAAGCAGCTTGGATGGCCCTTCTCGGGCTGCCATTTTGCTCATGTCTTTAGGCCCCGAAGTAGCAGGTACTTTGCTTAAAAACTTCACGGCCGCCGAAGCCCAAAAAGTCTCTTCGCTTATGGCCAACTTCAGAAGCATCGACCGCGAGGTCATGATTCAGGTGCTAGAAGAGTTCAAAAACGTCACGGCTCATCGCAAGCAAGTGCCGTTTGACCCGCAGCGCTTTGTCACTGCACTCATGGACAAATTTGCGGGCGACGCAGGCGGCTCGGTGGCCAGCCAATTGGCCAGCAGTGTGCCTGCCCTCGATTTGCTCACCAGCATGAGCAATGAACAACTGCAGCGTCACTTGCAAGTCGAGCATCCTCAAGTGGCCGCCACTTTGCTGTCACTCATTCCAGCAGAAAGATCGGCTGCCGTCCTCGAATTGTTTGAAGCTGAATTGCGCGATGAATTGGTGTTGCGCGTGGCCTTGTTAGACCAAATCAATCCATCAGCCTTGGTGGAATTGAACGACATGCTCGAACGCACGCTTGGCAACGACTCCACCGCAGAAATTAGCGGCGTGGGCGGTGCTCGCCCAGCGGCTGAAATTCTTCGACTCTTTACAGGTGGGCTTGAGAAAACCACCTTGGCCAGCATTCGACTGCACTCTGAAAAACTGGCCGAGCAAATTTTTGAACGGATGTTCACGTTTGAAGACTTGATGAAAATTTCACCCCAAGCTGTGCAAACTTTGCTTACAGAAGTGGCAGACGATGTGATGCTGGTTGTGCTTAAAGGCGCCAGCCCCAATTTGCAAAAATTCTTCTTCTCTAACATTACAAAAAGCAAAGCCGATCGTTTCCGTGTTGAGATGGAAAGCTTGCCGCCCGTGCGGGTGCAAGAAGTTCAGGCCAAGCAATTGGAAATTGTGCAACTTGCGCGTCAGATGCAAGACGAAGATCGTATTTCTTTGGCCATCGTCAGCGTTGGGCCTGGGGCAAATTAAGCATGAACCGCTGGAGCCCTCCTTCCTTTGACGGCGAACCAGCCACCTCCGAGCACACCACAGGCCAAGAAACTTCGCGCCACCACATGGCCGATGCCATGTTGGTGTTGCCCAGCGTCAATGAAGTCGATGCCATTCGCGGCAAAGCCTACCAAGATGCCTACGCACGAGGTTTGCAAGAGGGTTTGCTAGATGGCCAAGCACAAGGCTCGGTTAAGGGCCGCGAGGAAGGCATTGAGCAAGGCCGCACAGAAGGTTTTCAGTTGGGCTACCAACAAGGCTATCAAAGCGGCATCAAAGACATTGAGCACATGTCGCAGGAAATGCAGCGCGTCATGGCACAGCTGCAGTCTTTGCCCCAAGCCTTCCAATCGGCATTGCCCGAGTGGGTGTATGAAACCGCATTGCGCCTGGCAGGCAAAGAGCAAATGGACCGCTCTGTATTTGTTGCAGCGGTGCAAGAAGCGTTGATGCGCTTGCCAAGGCCTGGCGAGAATTTAATTTTGGGTGTGCCACCCGCCGAGCTTGAAGCTTGGCAAAGCTTGTTAACCCACCCCGACATGCCGTTTCAGTCTTTGGTCAGACCCGATGCCGACCTTAGCAAAGGCTTCGCCTATGTTTTGGTAGAGGGCACACGCCTTGATGTGGGCCTAAGTGCACGCGATGCATTGGTGCGAAGCGCTTTGGGTTTACTGCCGCAACACGCTTCGGATTCCATTTAAAGGAGACCGCCTTGAGCCAGGCCGATCTTCAACAATTTGTAGATTCACAACGCGCCAAGTTGGCCAACTTGCCTTTGTCTGTGCGCGAAGGTCGGGTTAAACGAGTTTCCGGACTGTTGGTTGAAGTCGAGGGCTTGCCCTTGTCTATTGGCGCGCAAGCTTGTGTTGAAAATTCTCGTCAAGGCAATTGGGTTGATGCCGAGTGCATTGGCTTTGAACGTGACACCACCTACCTCATGGCCTTTGACCAAATGGCAGGCTTGTCGCCTGGTGCGGTGGTGTGCCCCCTGCTCACACCGCAACGACGCGCTCAGGGCTATCAAATGCGCCAGGGCATTGCTTCGGTGCCCATTGGACCCCAATTGTTAGGACGCGTGGTCGATGGCTTGGGCAGGCCTCTAGATGGCTTGGGCGGCGCCAGTTGGAGCGACCACCTTATGCGCTTTGCTTCCCCCAACCCCCTCAAGCGCAAGCCTATTCATGAACCCCTAGACACCGGCGTGCGCGCCATCAATGCCATGTTGTCGGTGGGGCGTGGCCAGCGCATGGGCTTGTTTGCCGGTTCTGGCGTGGGCAAAAGTGTGTTGCTGTCTATGCTCACACGCAATTGTGTGGCCGATGTGATTGTCATTGCGTTGGTGGGTGAACGCAGCCGCGAGGTGCGCGAATTTTGCGACGACCAACTTGACGATACTTCTAGAGCCCGCGCCGTGGTGGTGGCCTCACCGGCCGACACCTCACCGCTGGCGCGCGCCAAGGGTGCTGAATATGCCACCGATGTGGCCACTTGGTTCAGAGACCAAGGCAAGCATGTGGTGCTCATTGTTGACAGCTTGACGCGCTACGCCATGGCGCAACGCGAAATTGGCTTGAGCTTGGGCGAAGCACCGGTGGCCCGGGGCTACCCTGCCAGTGTGTTTGGCAAATTGCCAGCCTTGGTCGAAAGAGTAGGCAATGGAGAGCACCCTGAAGGCTCC
>CAXNGF010000212.1:0-3958 GCA_964201905.1 Limnohabitans sp.
AAGATCAGCTTCTTTATCTATGCGCTTTTTTTCAGCAGCCAAAGACAAGCTTGTCAATGTGAGACAAAAAAACAATATTGAAGAAATTTTTACAAAGTGAGATGAGGACATGAAAATTCCAGAATGAACTGTTAGTGAGTCATTGATTCAGACAAATTACCGTACCTAAGTTTTTCACTTAAAGGGCTTTTTCACAGCAAAAGTGAGTGCAAACACGCAAACTCCAGTGCCTATAAAGTCGCCAATTGCCATGGCAAAACTTGCCGATGTGAGCATGTCAAAGCTTCTGTTATTGATCAGGTACTGATAAAGGCTTGAACCAACGCTAGAAGCCAATGTTGTAACAAGTGTCACAACAACTACATGCCCATACTTGAGTTTTTTTAATTCCAAATCAATATCAAGTAATTTCGCCAGGAATCTGTAAGTGACATAAGGAACGCCAGCCCAAATCAGAATGTTTCCAAGGTGGACAGTTAAGGTGTCTGATTGCCATACTTCAAAAGCGGTAATTAACCCGAAGACAGCAATACCAATCAAGCCCCATATGCCGGCAATCATGAAGGCAACCAACTTAATTCCTGCAGGTAGAAAAAACAAATCGATGCCTTGCGTGTAATTGACCCAAGGCGAGATGATGGATTGTAGATAGAAAGCGGCGTAATAAGTTAAGCCGCAAAATGTGGCTAGTGCTATTCCTTCAAGAATATAAATAAAGTTAGCGCTGACGAACTTGAATTTCAAAAGTAATGTTTTTTTGTTTCTACGATCACAGGACAGAAAGCAAACTATCCATACTATTAATTTACTTGGCGGCCAATCAAAAGTCAATCGGCGTTAAATCTAAATCTCTTTTCTCCAACCCTCATGAATGACACTTGAATGACAATTAAATTCCGAATCAAGCCAGTAGCATGATCTCCACACTGATACCCAAGTTGCCTCAAATTACATAATGAAATTGCTTTCGATCAATCAGAGCAAGGATGGTGTCTTTTTGGGAGGCCGTTGCTTGAGTCAACATGGCAGCTGTTGCTTGCGCAAGAATTTGCATTTTGTTCATGTTTTCGGTCTCACTTGCATAGTCTGTATCTAAAACACGGCTTCGCGCCTGAGTCATGTTCATTGACAAATCGTCAATGCTGGCTCCAATGTAGTCTAGTGAGTTTTCATTAGCCCCTAAGCTTGCCCGCGTGTTAGAGATTGTTTTAATCGCTGCGTCTAAAGTGCTAATTGCGCTAACAGCGCCTGCTGTGGTCGTTAAATCAAGCGATGTCGTAGCCAAAGTCATGACTGTTGAACTACTCAAACCCGATGCTGAAGCGCCATTACCCGATGTCGCAATGGTAATGCCAGCTAAGCTGCTGGTGCTCAATGTGACGTCCGAGCGCACAGTGGTCACGCTGCGATCGCCCGAGACCGAGCCACTTAAGGCAATGCCCGTTTTGTCGCTTGTGATGGCGGCAGAAGTTAAGGTTGAGATCTCGATATTGCGCCCATCTGCGGCTGTGAGAGTCACGCCGCCGGTACTGGCATTGGCCGCCGCGCTAACGCCCGTGGCGCTGGTCTGAGCATTGATGGCCACAGCCATTTGCGCACCACGAGCAACCGCAGTGGAGGCACTGCCAATGGCGCCAATATTGACGTTGTTGATATTGATATCACCAGATGCAATGGCAGCGAATTCGATAGGTGGGTTGAGCACCTGTAAGGCCGCTGCGGCAGCCCAGTTTCCTTGGAAACTCAGTCCATCGTATACGCGCACAGCGGACATGTAATTTCCGGGTGTTGCCGAAATATAGGAATCGCCGTGCCAGCCTGAGGGAGCACCGTTCCATCCGTAGTAGCCTGAGCTGTAAGCATTGTTAAATGCTGCGTATGCATCCCAAATGGCCAGAAGATCGTTGTAAGCGTTATTGACTTCGTTCAGGACAACGGATGTGTTGGGTTGCAAAAATCCAATTCCGTTTGGCCCGTATGGCAGGCTGTCACTGCCACCGATCGTCGGCAATGCTAAGCGCACACCGTTCAGCGTTGCATAGCGATAGGTGTTGTTCGTGCTTGCACCGACGACACCATTAACGTCTTCTTTGAAAACTTCAAAAAGCTGGCTGAAAGTGTAGTTTCCGGAGGATGTGTACATGTCTGCGTTGTTTGCAGATCCACTTCCGTCTCTGTCCCAGTAGTAGTACCACTTGCCACCATCCACCTGCACGGGGGCTATCAACTGTCCGTTGCCGCTGCCAAGGTTAATAACTGAGGCAAAGACTGAGCTTGCCGGCGTTGCCGCCGTCGATACTGTCGCCCTGGCAGTTGCGGTCACGCCAGTCGTGGTGGTTTGCAAATTGATGGCCGCAGCCACATCTTTGGCACTGGCCGAACCACCAGCACCGATGGCCGTGCCATTGATCGTCAACGCTCCCGATGCCAGTGCGGTGCTCCCGACCGTTGAACCTGTGCCTTGTGTAGATGACAAACTCAAGCCCAGCCCATAAGAATCAGAATTGACGATAGACAGACTCATCTGATCACTGGCCGTATTGCCAGCGCCAATTTGGATGCTCTTAGACTGAAAGCTGCCATCCAACAATTTCATGTTGTTGAATTTAATGGTGCTCACCATTCGGTCAATGACCGAGACCATTTGAAAAGACTCATTGTTCAACGCCGTGCGACTGGAACTCGACAGCGCATCTGTAGCGGCTTGTGTTGCCAGCACTTGGATATGTTGAAGTACGTTGGTTATTTGCGCCAAACCACCATCTGCAGTTTGAAGAGCTGATGTGCCATCGCGAAGGTTTCGGCCAGCAGCGCTGAGTAGGTTGATCTCCGATGTAAGGCGTGAGGCCATGCTCAAACCAGCCGCATCAACCTTGGCCGAATTGATTCTGACGCCCGAAGACAAGCGCTCGATAGAAATAGAGAGTTTTTGCTGATTAACGGCAAAGGCGTTTTGAGCCCGAAGCACGCTAACGTTGGTGATGGTCGATGACATTGGCAGTGATTGACTACATCCTCAAATATTCCTAAATGTGTTCAAGGGGTTTCCCCTTTTTATGTTTTGCTAAAAAGACTGGTACACGACGTTTACGGACAAAACTCAGAATAATTTAGTTTGGGAGATGGATGGTGTGAGTTCTGCAGCTGAACTGGAACACCGCCACAACTGCCGCAAGTTCACAGCGTATAGCTTTGGGGTTGCTCTCAAAAGAGGAAGTTGCTGGTTCGAATTCGAACGTAAACCCTATCAGGGTTTAAAGGACGAAACCCTGACACCTAGAAGTTGCATTTAGGTTCATAATTGATGAATTAATTTTTTGTTCTCTATTTGAACTTTGGCTGAATGATTCTTATTGCAACCACAATCAAACTGATCGCTGAAATCGCATTGATGGCGATGCTGGGCCGGTGGTTACTTGGATTGCTTGCAGGTGCGAAAAAAGACAACAATTTTTTCTACCAAATCTTGCAGGTTGTAGTTAAACCCTTTATCTCTCTGACCAGACTGCTTACACCCAATCTGGTTCTCGATCGACATGTGCCCTTGGGCGCATTTTTAATGTTGAGCTTTGTTTGGCTCGGTGCAACCCTGTTCAAAATACAGTTATGTTTGCAACTTGGTATGACCCAGTGCAAATAACTAAGCAATTAACTTACTTGTATCTCAAGCTGAGTGCCATCGTACTTCTGGTATTCAATCAGAAGCAGGCAGCGTTGGCCAAGTTTGATCAAATGATCTTACTCATGCCGCTGGCCTCTTATGCCTTGGCCAGTCGTGCCCATGTCTTGGCGCAATTGGGGGACACAAACGCAGCCATTCTTGGCTTGGAGCAGTTGGCGCAAGCCTATCCCGAAAATGCAGCAGCCTGGTTCAATCTGGGATTCATGCTGGAAGAAAACGGACGCTCCAAAGAAGCTGAGCCTGCGTTTCGACGCGCCATTGAGGTCGAACCGAAAA
>CAXNGF010000213.1:0-3956 GCA_964201905.1 Limnohabitans sp.
GCGGCGTTCTGCATGAGGAAGGTTTTGTGTTAACCATGCTTGGCACTGTGCCAAAGCCTGAGGATGGGCCAAGACGACTTCAATGTCTTTGAGGTGATCGGTTTGGCGTAACAAGTTATGACGCACCAAGAGGCTCACTTCGCCAATGACGTGAACCGGTGAGCGTAAAAATAAATCGAGTGATCTGGCAACCACCCCTTCGGTAGAGTTTTCCATCCCCACAACACCGAACTGCGCTGTGCCGGCGGCTGTTGCGTGAAACACTTCGTCAAAGTTGTTGCAGTAAATGAGGTTGGCAGCACTGCCAAAAAAATCAATGGCAGCTTGTTCGCAAAAAGTACCTTGAGGACCTAAAACCGCGACTCTCTGAGGCGCTTCAAGCGCCAAACAAGCCGACATGATTTCTCGCCAAATGGCAGCCACATGGGCATTAAGCAGGGGGCCTTGGTTGGCCTTCTCAATTTTGGCAATGACTTGGGCAACACGATCGGGCCGAAAGAAGGGAGAGCCTTCAGCACGTTTGATTTCTCCGACTTGTTCGGCAACTTTAGCGCGCTGGTTAAGAAGGCTTAACAACTGCTGATCCAGCGCGTCAATTTGAATTCGCAATTCGCCCAAGGGGTCAGATTGAAGAGGTTGCGTCATGGTTGATCGATGTTGAAAGAAGGACGGCCAAGGGCAATGTTCAAGCCTGCTTGACTTCGAATTCTTTGAGGTAGGCCACCAAGGCTTTGACGCCTTCAAGCGGCATGGCGTTGTAAATGCTGGCGCGCATGCCGCCCACAGATTTGTGACCTTTGAGTTGCAACAAGCCTCGCTCTTTGGCGCCCGCAAGGAAAGCCTCGTTGCGAGATTCATCGCGCAAATAGAACGGGATGTTCATGCGTGAACGGCATGACTTTTCAACTCGGTTTTCGTAAAGCTGAGATTGATCTAGATACTCATAGAGTAAGTTCGCTTTGGCGATGCTTCTCTGCTCCATGGCTGCGACACCCGAACAACCAATTTCAGTTTGGGCCTTCAGCCACTTGAAAACCAAACCGGCAATGTAAATTGAATAGGTGGGCGGTGTGTTGTACATGGAGCCGTTGTCTGCAACCATTTTGTAATTGAATGCACTGGGGCAATGCTTCATGGCTTTGCCCAGTAAATCTTCGCGAACGACCACAAGGGTAAGTCCCGCAGGACCTAGATTTTTTTGTGCGCCACCAAAGGCCAAACCAACTTTTGACCAATCAATGCTGCGAGAGGCAACGTGAGACGAAAAATCGATCACCAAAGGGGCATTGCAGCCAAGTGCCTTCAAGTCGGGCAAAGTTTGATACTCAACGCCGTCAATGGTTTCGTTGGTGCAAACGTGAACATAGTTGGCGTGAGCGCTCAATTGCCATTCGGAAGTAGAAGGGATGCTGGAGAATTGCTTGCTCTGCCCGCTAGCCGCCAAATGCGGTGAGCAAAACTGAGAGGCCTCCTTGAACGACTTCTGACTCCAACTGCCAGTGACCACAAAGTCAACGGTGCCTTCTTGTGACAGATTCAAAGGCACGATGGCATTTTCTGCAATACCACCACCTTGCATGAACAAGATTTTGAAGTTGTCAGGTACCGCTAAAAGCTCGCGCAAGTCAGCTTCTGCTTCTTCGTAAATGGACATGAACTCTTTACCACGATGGCTCATTTCCATCACGCCCATGCCGCTGCCATGCCAGTCCAGCATTTCGCTAGCGGCTTGAATTAAGACGGCATCGGGAATGGCAGCAGGGCCTGCGGAAAAGTTGTAGGGTCTGGTCATTCAGGCGAACCGCTTTCCTCTGCATCGCCCTCAGTATCTTCGGCGTTTTCGCCTGCTTCATCTTGCACGATGGCATCGTTTTCTACAATCCGTTGCAAGCCCGACAACTTGGCGCCGTCGTCCAAGCCAATCAATGTGACGCCCTGCGTGGCGCGACCTAACTCACGAATTTCTGCAACGCGTGTTCGAACCAGTACGCCGGTGTCGGTGATCAACATGATTTCATCGTCGGCGTGAACCAAAGTGGCGGCCACCACTTTGCCATTGCGCTCTGATTGTTGGATGGCGATCATGCCTTTGGTGCCACGACCGTGGCGTGTGTATTCTGTGATGGATGTGCGTTTGCCATAACCATTTTGGGTGGCGGTGAGCACGCTTTGTTGCTCGTCCTCAGCCACCAACATGGCAATCACGCTTTGCGTTTCGTCCAGCATCATGCCGCGCACACCGCGTGCATTGCGGCCCATAGGACGCACATCATTTTCGTCAAAACGCACAGCTTTGCCGCCGTCGCTGAACAACATCACATCGTGCTTGCCGTCGGTCAAAGCCGCACCAATCAAGAAGTCGCCTTCGTCTAGGTCAACGGCAATGATGCCGGCTTTGCGGGGGTTGCTGAATTCATCGAGTGATGTTTTCTTGACGGTGCCCATGGAGGTGCCCATGAACACATAGTGGTCGGCAGGGAAACTGCGCATGTCGCCGGTTAAAGGCAAGACAACATTGATCTTTTCGCCTTCTTGCAGAGGGAACATATTGACAATGGGGCGGCCGCGCGAACCGCGCGAGCCTGCAGGCACTTCCCACACTTTGAGCCAGTACAAACGGCCACGATTGGAAAAGCACAGGATGTAATCGTGTGTGTTGGCAATGAAGAGTTGATCGATCCAATCATCTTCTTTGGTGGCTGTGGCTTGCTTGCCGCGGCCGCCGCGCTTTTGAGCGCGGTATTCAGACAATGGCTGGCTTTTGATGTAGCCGCTGTGCGACAAGGTTACCACCATGTCGGTGGGTGTGATCAAGTCTTCGGTGGCCAAGTCTTGCGCATTGTGTTCAATGTAGCTGCGTCGAGCGCCCAATTTGGTTTGACCAAACTCCTGGCGCAACTCACCCAGTTCTGTGCCAATGATGGTAGATACGCGCTCAGGTTTGGCCAAGATGTCGAGCAAGTCTTCAATTTCAGACATGACTTCTTTGTACTCAACCACAATCTTGTCTTGTTCCAGACCGGTCAAACGTTGCAAACGCATCTGCAAAATTTCTTGGGCTTGGGTTTCGCTCAGGCGGTACAAACCGTCGTTGCCCATGCCAAATTCTTTTTCCAAGCCGTCGGGGCGATAGTCGTCAGCATTGACAGCGCCACCATCGGCGCGTGTCCGCGTGAGCATTTCGCGAACCAATTTGGAATCCCAACTGCGCGTCATCAATTCAGCTTTGGCCACTGGCGGGGTGGGTGCATTGCGAATGATGGCAATGAACTCGTCGATGTTGGCCATGGCCACAGCCAAGCCTTCCAACACGTGGCCACGCTCGCGTGCTTTGCGCAGGGTGAATACAGTGCGGCGTGTGACCACTTCGCGGCGGTGTTGCAAGAACACGCTAATGAGGTCTTTCAGGTTGCACAACTTAGGCTGCCCGTCAATGAGGGCCACCATGTTGATACCGAATGTGTCTTGCAACTGAGTCTGTTTGTACAGATTGTTGAGCACCACTTCAGGCACTTCACCGCGCTTGAGTTCAATCACCAAGCGCATGCCTGATTTGTCAGACTCGTCTTGTATGTGGCTGATGCCTTCAATCTTTTTCTCGTGAACCAATTCGGCCATGCGTTCTTGCAAAGTCTTTTTGTTCACTTGGTAGGGCAACTCGTCGACCACGATGCACTGGCGCTGACCCTTGTCGATGTCTTCAAAGTGGCACTTGGCACGCATGATCACGCGGCCGCGGCCAGTGCGGTAGCCATCTTTCACGCCGCTGATGCCATAAATAATGCCGGCTGGAGGGAAGTCGGGTGCAGGAATGATTTCCATCAACTCGTCGATGGTGGCGCCCGGATTGCGCAGCATGTGCAAGCAAGCGTCAACCACTTCGTTCAGGTTGTGAGGTGGAATGTTGGTCGCCATACCAACCGCAATACCGCCAGAGCCGTTGACCAACAGGTTGG
>CAXNGF010000214.1:0-3937 GCA_964201905.1 Limnohabitans sp.
GCTCCGTAAATAGACATTACCATGCCCCAAATCAACTTCGCGAATGTCGGCCGATTGATTGAAGACCTCACGCCACTTGGCCTTGCCATTCAAAACGTCATCGAAGTTGGCAACATACATGGCCAAGCGCCTATCAACACCAAAGTTAACCACCATGCCCGCCAAATCGGTGCCGGGCAACTCTTGCACATACCCAGTAGCAAATGGGGGCAACTTGAGATCGGCATACATCGACGCATTGAAGACCAGTTTGTCTGGATTGGGTTGGTTCAAATCCAAGTAATAGCGACCTGTATCTGCAAACCTCTCTGTTGATTTCATCGACTCAAAGCCAGGGCGAAGACGGGAGAAAAACAAACCTGAACCATTTTTTCGCCAACTCGCACCCGCAAATCGAACGCGATCAATTGGGGGCAGCACCAGTTTGCCTGTTGCCACTTCAAGCACATGCATGTTGCCAATTTCAGAACCTGAAGCATGCATACCATAAGCCAACCATTTACCATCTGGAGAGGGGTGGAAACTCTGAATGGCGTGTGGTCTGCCCTTTTCTTTTGTAACGACATCGGGATCAATTAAAAGTCGCTCATCACCAGTCAGACTGTCTCGCCAAACCAGTTTCGCTTGAGATTGTCCTTGTTCGCGTTTCAAATAAAACCAGCGCCCACCTTCGGTGCGAGTGATGGCCGAGATAACAGTACCCCCAACAGAGTCTTTTTCCTTCAAGGCTTCCAAAATTGAAGCTCTTCCAGGAATGCGTTTCAAAATGCTCTCTGTTGCTTCGGCCTGACCTTTCATCCAGTTTACGACTGCAGGGTCTTTGACTTGCTCTAAAAATCTGTAAGGGTCATTGACCGCCACGCCCCAATAAACGTCTTGGACGTTTTGAGAGGCCAAAGGAGGAGGAACATCAATGCCTGCAAAATGAAAGGCCTTGTTGGGTTGGGCAAAGACTGAAGTAGACAAGCACAAACCGACAAAACATAAATTGAGCTTGGTGAATTTCATCATGGCGTTAATAGATTTGTAATAATTTGCATAATACATGCTCTGAATATATTCAATTTCAAAAAAGCCCCTGTTCGTAACTGACCTTAGTTGCGAAAATATTATCTAATTCAAGACAATTTACCAAGCCTGATTTTATGAAATGCTCCTCAATTTTTTGCGCTTGGCGTGAACCAATTTCCATAATCCAGCGCAATCTAGCCAAATTGATGGCATTTGCAGTTCTTGCAGCGCCAATGGGCATTTGGGCACAAGACAGCAGTGTCAGCGGCCAAGCAGAACCCAGCGCTACCCCACAAACCAGCGTCATTCAACGCGTAGAGATTGTTGGTCGACAAGGCTCCACCGAACTCAGGCGAGCAGCCAGTGTGGCCAAGCAGATCTATGGCCGCGAGGAACTCGATCGCTACGGTGACACCAACGCCCTAGACGTCATGCGCCGATTGCCCGGGGTCAACGTAGACTCGGGCGGACCGCGCATGCGAGGTCTCGGAGCAGGCTATACACAAATTCTAATCAATGGCGACCCAGCGCCCCAAGGCTTTAACCTAGACCAGCTAAGCCCCTCGCAAATTGAGCGCATAGAGGTTCTGCGTGCACCCACGGCCGAACAAAGTGCACAAGCCATCGCTGGCTCTATCAATATCATCTTGAAAGAAGCCCCACGTCGCTCGCAAAGCAATTTACGTCTGGGCCTTAGCAATGGACGCGACAGGCCAGTGGCCAATGTGAACTATTCAATCAGTGAATCCATGGGGCCAGTCAACATATCTTTGCCTGTGTCAGTATTTGAATGGGATCGCCAGTTAACAAATAAAGTTGACCGTCAAATGACAGGCACCAATGGACTTCCCGCATTGTCTGAACAACTGGGAACAGGTACATCATGGGGTTGGGGGTACAACCTGGCGCCGCGTTTTAACTTCAAATTTAGCGATGAGCAAACCCTTTCAGTTGCAACATTTTTCCAAAAAGGCCTTTGGAACTATCGCACCGATTATGTCAACCGCGCATTGTCTGGTATTCCAGTTCTTGACGATGATTCAATCCAAGATGGCTACTGGGAAAACCGCCGTGGCAACTTAACCTGGGTCAATCGCTTCAGCCCAGACCAGCGCATCGAAATTAAGGCAGGCATTCAGCAATCGCGTTCAGCCTTCGATGCTCGCAACATGCGCTTAGGCAACCTGCAACTGCGCACCTTAGGCAACACCCAAGACGATGCCATCACCCAATCTGGCAAGTACAGCCACTTGTTAGGCACTGCGCACTCATTGACTGCTGGCTGGGACCTTGAAAACAGAGATAGAGTTGAACGTCGGACCACCACCGATGGGGCAGGCATTGCGCTGTTACCAAGCTTTGAAGGCCAGCCTTTTGAAGCGCAGATGCGCAGGCAAGCTTTTTACATCCAAGATGAGTGGGAAATTTCGCAGCAATGGCAACTCTACTTAGGTTTGCGCAATGAGCGTATTGCCTCTGAGAGCGCCAGTGGCGCTTCACCTGTGCGCAATGAAAGCAGTGTGCTGTCACCTTTGGTGCATATGACGTACAAATTTGATCCAAAGAGCCGTGACATGATCCGTGCCAGCTTAACAAGGAGCTACAAGGCGCCAGGTCTGAACACATTGTTGGCGCGCCCCCAAATTAATGGGGCCTATACCAACACAAACCTAAGCAACACCTCAGTTTCACCAGATCGCATGGGTAACCCTGCTCTCACACCCGAGTTGGCGACGGGTCTTGACATTGCTTATGAGAACTATTTAACCAACGATGGGATATTTAGCGTTGGCGTCTTTCATCGAAATCTGACCAACGTTGTTAGAAATGTGACTGAGTTGCGCAATGTGAGTTGGGCAGTCGCACCGCGTTGGATTTCACAACCTCAAAACTTTTCAGATGCTGTTACCAGTGGCCTTGAATTTGAGTTGCGTGGTCGTGCTTCCGATTTGATGCCAAGTTTACTTGGCAATGCCAAAGCTCTGAATATCAGGACTTCTTTGAATTTTTACAGGTCGCGAATTGCTGCGCTGGCTGGACCAAACAACCGTTTGGATGGTCAACAACCTTGGTCTGCCAACTTAGGTTTTGATCAACGTATTGCTGGAATGCCTTTGAGTGTGGGAGGCAACTTGAGCATTACCCCAGGCTATGACACAAGGCAGACTGTAGACCAACTTGTGAAACGCACAAATGCTCGCAGCATTGACTTGTTTGCGATGATGTTCTTAAGCCCAACGATGTCATTCAGAGCTGCTGCCAGTGCAGGCGTTCAGCAGTTTGGCCCGCCCAACGGTTCAATTTTGACCCAGTATGCCAATGGCGATTATTCTCGTGTTGAGCGCTATGCCAAACCGCAACTTAATTTGTCCTTAGACATCAGGCTTTAATTTAATTGGGGTCAGAGCAACATTAATTTGCCTGACTTCTTTGGCTTTGACCGCCCAAATTAACCCACAAAAACGTATTCTCTAACGCCACCAAATTGGCACGCTGTTCATTGTTGGCAGCACCACCATGCCCGCCCTCTATGTTTTCGAAATACAAAACATCATGCCCCTGCTCAATCATGCGAGCCGCCATTTTCCGCGCATGCCCAGGATGCACTCGGTCATCTCGTGTCGAAGTTGCAAACAGCACCTTAGGGTACTTCACACCCTTCTTCACATTTTGATAAGGGCTGTATTGACTGATGTAGGCCCACTCATCGGGATTGTCAGGATTGCCATACTCCGCCATCCAACTGTTACCAGCCAATAGCTTGTGATATCGCTGCATGTCCGTCTTCAAATGGTTTGAGACAGATGGGTTAATTTCTTAAAGTAGAGATTGGCTCAATGGTTTTAAAGTTTAAACGGTTTCACATCTGTGTTGTAGCCTTCTGCTTTGGATTGTTTGCTCTTTGATTCTTCTCCTCTCTTCAAGT
>CAXNGF010000215.1:0-3914 GCA_964201905.1 Limnohabitans sp.
GGACAATTGGACTATTCAGCGGAATTGGCAGAGATTCGAGCCGCGAAACCTGAAGTGGTCTACACCTTCTTACCGGGTGGCATGGGCATCAACTTCATCAAACAGTTCATGGCAGCAGGCTTGAACAAAGATATCCGCCTCATTCAGCCGGGCTTTGGTTCCGACCAAGACGTTATTCGTGCAGTGGGCAACGACATGCTCGGTATTTTTGACACAGCGCACTGGGGTCTTGACTTGCCCAATGAAGCAAACAAAAAATTCGTAGCCGAATTTGAAAAAGAGTACAAGCGCCTGCCCACTATTTACGCAGCGCAAGGCTACGACACGGCACTGCTAATTGATGCGGCCGTTCGTGCCGCCAACGGCAAGATCGAAGACAAAGAAGCCTTGATCAAAACACTGAAGACTGTGAAGTTTAATTCTGTGCGAGGTGATTTCCGCTTCAACACCAATCAAAACCCCATTCAAAATTACTACTTGCGTGAAATCCAAAAAGACTCTCAAGGCCGTTTGGTCAACCGCATCGTTGGACAACCCGTCTTGACAAACCACGGTGATGCCTACGTTAAAGACTGCCCGATGAAGTAAATGGGGGTTTAGATCTCCCCATGAGCAGTATTTTGATGTTAGAGCAGGCCTTGAATGGCCTGCAGTTTGGTTTGATGTTGTTTTTGCTAGCGTCGGGTTTAACGCTGGTATTTGGCATCATGGACATGATCAATTTGGCCCACGGCGCCCTTTACATGGTGGGGGCCTTTCTAGCAGCTTGGCTGGTTCAATTAACGCAGTCATTTTTGTTAGGGGTCTTGTTGGCAGTTGGCCTCACCGCTCTGGTGGGCATGCTGTTAGAGGCCACACTTCTTAGAACCCTTTACGCGCGAGATCACTTGTCACAGGTCTTGGCCACATTCGCACTGATTCTCATCATCAATGAATCCGTCCGAATGATCTGGGGCTCTGACCTGGCCCTTTCAGCGCCGCAAGCCCTCTCCGGTCCTGTTCAGTTGCTTCCTGGTTTGCTTTACCCTAGCTATCGCTTGGTCATCATTGCGGTGGGCTTGGCCATTGCTTTGCTGCTTTTTGTTTTGGTGACCAAGACACGAATGGGCGCTTGGGTTCGTGCGGGTGCATCCAATCGTGAAATGGCCATGGCCATGGGCATCAATATCAAAGTACTCTTCACCGGCGTATTTGGCATTGGCGCTGCACTTTGCGCCGTAGCGGGTGCCATGCTGGGCCCTCTGTTTGCCGTTCAAGTCGGTATGGGAGAAAACATCCTCATTTTGGCGTTTGTGGTCATTGTGATTGGAGGGATAGGCTCTGTCTGGGGGGCTTTTGTGGGCGCTATTTTGGTGGGTTTTGTTGACACCATGGGTCGTACACTGCTGCCACATTTGTTTCGGGAAATTTTCTCGCCCCAGTTTGCCAGTGCAGCGGGCCCTGCCGTGGCTTCTATTTTGGTCTATCTCTTGATGGCCGTTGTGCTCTTTGTTCGCCCACAAGGGCTGTTCTCAGGTCGCTCTTAGCGCAAGGTCAAGATGAATCGCGAAACTCCTCCTTGGCTTTGGACCTTGTTGCTGGTACTGGCCGTAGCACTGCCCTTGGTATTGCATGCGCGTGGCCAAGACTATTACATCAGCATGATCAGCCGCATGATGATCTACGGCATTGCAGCCTGCAGTTTGAATCTCATTTTGGGTTTTGGTGGATTGGTGTCTTTTGGACATGCAGCCTTTGTGGGCATTGGTGCCTATGCTGTGGGCATCATGATCACGGAAGGCGTAACCAGCGGTTGGCTTAACTTTGCGGTGGCCATGGGCGTCTCAGCACTGGCCGCCGCTGTCATTGGCGCCATCTCTTTGAGAACTCGCGGCGTCTACTTCATCATGATCACTTTGGCTTTTGCGCAAATGATTTACTACTTGGTGAACTCCATCAAAGCCTATGGTGGCGACGAAGGTTTGAACATCAAATCGAGATCTAACTTTGGCATGGGACTTGATTTAAAAAATGATCTGACTTTTTACTTTGTCGTGCTCTTGGTTTTGGTACTTACCTTGGTCGTCATTTCACGCATGATGTAATCGCGTTTCGGCCGCGTTATTCTGGCCATTCGTGACGATGACACGCGTGTGGACGCCATTGGCTTTCCGGCATACACCTACAAATGGATTTTGTTCATCATTGCCGGAACATTGGGTGGCTTGGCGGGCGCCCTGATGGTCAATCATCAAAACTATGTCAGCCCCAACCTGATGCACTGGACTCAGTCTGGCACCTTGATGGTCATGGTGATTCTGGGCGGCGTGGGCACACTGTCAGGTGGCCTATGGGGCGCCTTGGTTTTGCTCATTTTGGAAGATTTGATCGCCGAATACACCGTCCATTGGCAGTTCTATATCGGTTGGTTCTTGTTAGCAGTGGTGCTATTGGCGCCGCGCGGTTTGTCGACCTTCTTCAACCGAGCCAAAAAGCTTGAAACAAAAGGCCATGCATGAGCCAGCAGCCTTTGCTCGATATTCAAAATTTGGTCAAAAGCTTTGGCGCTTTGCTGGCCACAGACCATGTCAGCCTACAAGTACTACCGAATGAAGTTCATGCGCTGATTGGTCCCAATGGCGCCGGCAAAACCAGTCTCGTAGCCCAATTGTCTGGCTTGCTTTCCAGTGACAGTGGTCACATCCTGTTCCAAGGTCAAGACATCACCGCCATGGCCACCCATGAACGTGTCCGATTGGGCTTGGCTCGCTCATTTCAAATTACACGCCTCTTTAAATCATTCACCGTCTTAGAAAATGTAGCGCTTTCCATCCAAGCTCGAACTGGCAACAGTTTTTCGTTTTGGCGGCCTGTCAAACAAGAAGCCGAACTCACGGTCAAGGCCATGAGCCTGCTGAATGAACTGGGATTGGCGCCCCGCGCCCATCATCACGCCAGTGAACTCGCTCATGGTGAGCAACGTATTTTGGAGTTGGGTCTGGCGGTGGCCACGCAACCCAAGTTGCTGTTACTCGATGAGCCGATGGCAGGTGCTGGTCCCGTTGAATCTGAGCTCATTTTGAATCTCATCCTCAAATTGCGGGAGCAATCTGCAATTTTGCTCATCGAACATGACATGGACGCGGTGTTCAGATTGGCCGACAGAATTTCTGTGATGGTCAGCGGCGCCGTCATTGCAACGGGTACACCCCAAGAAATCAGGCATCACCCCCAGGTGATTGCTGCTTATTTGGGAGAAGAAAACGCATGAGCTTGCTGCAAGTGATCAACGTGCAATCGGCTTACCAAGAGAGTCAGGTCTTGTTTGGCATCGACTTCAGCCTCAATGCGGGTGAATCCATGGGATTGCTTGGCCGCAATGGCATGGGCAAAACCACTTTGATTCGCAGCATTCTGGGACTCAAATCCATTCATGGTGGTCAAGTTTTATTTGACGGTCAAGACATTACGCATCAACCGGCCGACAAAATTGCGCGCATGGGTGTTGCGGTGGTGCCCGAGGGCCGACAGATATTTCCAAACTTGTCAGTTGACGAACACCTCACCGCCTTTTTGAGCAATCGGCATCACAGCAAAACCCTTTGGACGCCCGATCGTGTCTACGAATTGTTTCCACGTCTAGCCGAGAGAAAATCAAACTTTGGTTCTCAGCTTTCTGGGGGCGAACAACAAATGCTGGCCATCGGTCGCGCATTGGTTACCAACCCACGCCTGATCATTTTGGACGAAGCCACAGAGGGCTTGGCGCCTCTTATTCGAGAAGAAATTTGGAGATGTTTGCGACTGCTCTGCAACGAGGGGCAAACATTGATTGTTGTCGACAAATATGTGAATCGATTGATAGAGATTGCCTCGCATCACCTTATCATTGAACGAGGACAGGTGGCTTGGAAAGGCAGTTCTGACGCACTGCG
>CAXNGF010000216.1:0-3909 GCA_964201905.1 Limnohabitans sp.
GTCGGGCATCCATGCCGCGCATGCCGTTGCCCTTGGTGGCGAATTCAGTGTTGTGCCAAGCGGAGAAGCTCTCAAGCTGTGTCCAGCTGATCCAGCTTGTGGTGAACGGGCACTTGTGGCCACTGGCTTTCAATTTGGCTGCTGCCAAAGCCACTTCTGGCCAAGTGGTTGGAGGCTTTTCAGGATCCATGCCCGCTGCCTTGAATGCGTCTTTGTTGTAGTGGAAGACAGGGGTGGAGCTGTTGAATGGGAAGCTCAGCATTTGACCGTTGGGCGCTGTGTAATAGCCGGCCACAGCTGGCACATAAGCTTCTGGGTCAAATTTCAAACCTGCGTCTTGCATGACTTTGCCAACAGGAACGATGGCGCCTTTGCTGGCCATCATGGTGGCGGTGCCGACTTCAAAGACTTGAAGAATGTGGGGGGCATTGCCAGATCGAAAGGCCGCAATGGCAGCAGTCATGGATTCGTCGTAGCCGCCTTTGAAGGTGGGCACAATTTTGTAATCTTTTTGGCTGGCATTGAAGTCCTTGGCCTGGTCATTGACCCATTCGCCAAGAGCACCACCCATAGAGTGCCACCACTGAATTTCAGTTTGGGCTTGGGCGCTGAAGCTTGCAAATGCGGCCACAGCAAGTGCGGCAAGTGTTTTTTTGTAGTTCATAAGTTCTCCTTTGGAGGGTGGGTCAAACATGAGCATAAATTCATGGTTTGTGCATCGTATTACAGTGTCATGAAGCTTTAGTGACAACCCGGGGTTTCCATGATGAAGCTCAAAGTCTGGGGTCACTGCCCCCACCCGTGGTGCGTGATTAAGCCCCTGCAGTAAAATCAGGTCTAAATCTCATGAATGCTCCAACCACGCTCCAACACCTCTTGCAGGCTGACGATTCGTCACCCCGTTTGCGCGAAATTCCCTACAACTACACAAGTTTCTCCGACCGAGAAATTGTGATTCGATTATTGGGAACTCGTGCCTGGGACCTGCTCAATCAACTACGAGACGAACGCCACACCGGCAGGTCTGCTCGCATGCTTTATGAGGTCTTGGGTGATATTTGGGTGGTTCAGCGCAATCCCTATTTGCAAGACGATTTGCTTGACAACCCAGACCGCCGAAAGCTGTTGGTCGAAGCTTTGCAACACCGCTTGGGTGAAGTTCAAAAACGCCGCACGCCTGAAGCAGATGCTTTGCGAGACGGCTTGGTAGCTGAGTTGTTGGTATTGGCTGGCAAAGCCGTCAAAGTCTTCGATGAAACTTTTTCGGCCATGGCTCAGTTGCGCCGAAAAACGCAAAAGGGACTTGGCAAGCACACCGCCAAAGACAATATCAAATTCGATGCCTTGTCTCGCGTGAGCCATGTCACAGACGCCACTGACTGGCGAGTTGAGTATCCTTTTGTGGTTTTAACACCCGACACAGAAGCCGAGATGGCCAATTTGGTCAAAGCTTGCTTCACCTTGGGCTTGACCATCATCCCGCGTGGCGGCGGCACCGGCTACACCGGTGGCGCAGTGCCCTTAACTTGGAACAGTGCGGTCATCAACACTGAAAAACTCGAAGCCATGTCTGGCGTCGAGATGCTCCAGTTACCCGGACTCGACAAAGAAGTGCCCACCTTGTGGACCGAGGTCGGTGTGGTCACGCAGCGCGTGGCCGATGCCGCAGAGCGCGCCGGTTGGGTGTTTGCCGTTGATCCTACTTCTGCAGAGGCCAGTTGCATTGGCGGCAACATCGCCATGAATGCAGGTGGCAAAAAGGCCGTGTTGTGGGGCACAGCCCTAGACAACTTGGCCAGCTGGCGCATGGTCACGCCCGATGCACAGTGGCTAGAGGTAACGCGCATTGGCCACAACCTTGGCAAGATTCACGATGTTGAAATGGCCAGTTTCGAGTTGAAATATTTCGAAGCCAATGGCACCACTTTGGTTCGAGAAGAGCGATTGGACATTCCAGGTTCAGTCTTCCGCAAAGCAGGCTTGGGCAAGGACGTCACCGACAAATTTTTGGCAGGTTTGCCAGGGATTCAAAAAGAAGGTTGCGACGGCTTGATCACCAGCGCACGCTGGATTTTGCATCGCATGCCCGACCACACACGCACGGTTTGCATGGAGTTCTTTGGCAACGCTAAAGACGCCGTGCCCAGCATTGTCGAAATCAAAGATTTCATGTTTGCTGAACAAAAACGTTCAGGCGTGTTGCTGGCGGGTCTAGAGCACTTGGACGACCGTTATTTACGGGCGGTTGGCTACACCACCAAGTCCAAACGGGGAGGTCTGCCCAAAATGGTATTGGTGGGTGATATTGCGGGCGACAACGCCGATGACGTGGCCAAAGTCACGTCTGAAGTGGTGCGCATTGCCAACTCTCGCAGTGGAGAAGGCTTCATTGCCGTTAGCCCTGAGGCACGTAAAAAGTTTTGGTTAGATCGCAAAAAAACAGCGGCCATTAGCAAACATACCAACGCCTTCAAGATCAATGAGGACGTTGTGATTCCCTTGCCTCGCATGGCGGAATATACCGATGGCATTGAGCGCATCAATGTTGAATTGTCCATGCGCAACAAGATCAAGTTGTGCAACGAGTTGGAACTCTTTCTAAGCAAGGGCAATTTGCCTTTGGGCAAGGATGAAGACACGAGCGAAATTGCTTCTGCAGAATTGCTAGAAGAGCGTGTTTCACAAGCTTTGGCGGTGGTGCGCGATGTGCGCGACCTGTGGCAAGGCTGGTTGCAAGGCGTGGAAATTTTATTCCCCCAATTGCAAGACCACACTTTGCGTGCCAGTTGGAAAACGCAAATCAAGGCAAGCTTTCACACCATCTTTACGGGCGCAGCTTTCCAACCTATTTTGGACGAGTGTGTGGCCATTCACAAACGCGTCCTGAAAGGCCGCGTGTGGGTTGCGTTGCACATGCACGCCGGTGACGGCAATGTGCACACCAATATTCCGGTCAACTCTGACGACTACGACATGCTGCAAACCGCGCACGAAGCGGTCGCGCGAATCATGGTCCTGGCGCGAAGCCTTGATGGTGTTATTTCGGGCGAACACGGCATTGGCATCACCAAGCTCGGTTTTTTAAGCGATGCCGAACTGCAGCCATTTGCTGACTACAAGCAGCGCATTGACCCTGAAGGACGTTTTAACAAAGGCAAGTTGATGCGCCGAGTAAAAGGACCAGAAGGCATGGAAATTCCTGCTGACCTGACCAATGCCTACACTCCCAGCTTTGGTTTGATGGCCCACGAATCGCTCATCATGCAACAGTCGGACATTGGCGCCATTGCCGACAGTGTGAAAGATTGCTTGCGCTGCGGCAAATGCAAACCCGTGTGCGCCACGCATGTGCCCCGCGCCAATTTGCTGTACAGCCCCCGAAACAAAATTTTGGCCACTTCATTGTTGGTCGAAGCTTTCTTGTACGAAGAGCAAACACGCCGTGGTGTGTCCATCAAGCACTGGCAAGAGTTTGAAGATGTGGCCGACCACTGCACCGTGTGCCACAAATGCCTCTCACCTTGCCCCGTCAAAATTGACTTTGGCGATGTGTCCATGAACATGCACAATTTGTTGCGCAAGATGGGACAAAAAACATTCCGCCCCGGCAATGCTGCGGCCATGTTCATGTTGAACGCCACCAACCCAGACACCATCAAGTTGGCGCGCGCTGGCATGGTGGGCGTTGGCATGAAGGTGCAACGCATTGCCCACGACGTGCTCAAAACCTTTGCGCGCAAACAAACCAAAGCGCCGCCAGCCAGCATTGGTGCGGCGCACATCAAAGAGCAAATCATTCACTTCATCAACAAAAAGATGCCCGGTGGTTTGCCCAAGAAAACGGCGCGCGCTTTGTTGGATATTGAAGATCAAGATTACGTGCCCATTATTCGCAATCCAAAGACCACC
>CAXNGF010000217.1:0-3895 GCA_964201905.1 Limnohabitans sp.
AAGGAACTGGCCAAGCGCGAAGATGCCAAAGCCAAAGAAGCCCTTCAAACTGATGCAACTGCTGTGGTTCAAACCCCCGAAGAGGCTGCATCACAAGCCGCGGCCATTCGAAGTGCCAAAGCCGCCGCTGCGCAAAACGAAGCTGACAGCATCAACGCCGCGTCAAAACCTGTTGACCCCTCCATTGCTCAATCTGCAGAAAATGATCGAGTGAATGCAGAAGCGATGGTCAAAGCTGACAAAGCAGCCAAAATCAAAGCAGCTGAGGATCAGGCCGATGCAGACGCAAAAGCGATTGTTGAAGACGAAGCCGCACGCGAGCGCGACCTGAACCAACGCCGTAACAAGGCCTTGGCTGAAGCTGAAGCCATTCGCGCCATGATGAGTGGGCCTGCTAAAAAAGCACCGCCCAAAGAAGTTCCCAAGCCCGATCCCAAAACGGCCAAAGGAACGCTTCACAAGCCTGCGCAAGTCCCTGGTGCAGTCAGCAAAAAAGTGGCTGCAGTCACAGAATCCAAAGATGCAGCACCTGGTGGTAACAAAGAAGTTAAATCGGCCAAGCTTTCTTCAAGTTGGGCAGGGGATCCTGCCAAAAAGAAAGCCATTCCGACACGTGGTGATACCAGCGGTGGTGTTGGCCGTAACAACTGGCGTGGTGGTCCTAAAAATCGCCGTGGCAACGAGCGTGATCGTGAAGAACAAGTGCAAGCAGCGCCTGTCGAAGCCCGCATCATTGAAGTGCATGTGCCCGAAACCATCACGGTTGCCGAGTTGGCTCACAAGATGGCCATCAAGGCGTCTGAGGTCATCAAGCAGCTCATGAAGCTGGGTCAGATGGTCACCATCAACCAGCCCTTGGATCAAGACACTGCCATGATTTTGGTGGAAGAGCTTGGCCACAAAGCTGTCGTTGCTGCCCTTGACGATCCTGAAGCCTTTACCGATGATGAAGTTTCTCAAAGCGATGCACCTTTGTTACCGCGTGCACCGGTGGTGACCGTCATGGGTCACGTCGATCACGGTAAAACTTCATTGCTCGACTACATTCGCCGTGCCAAAGTGGCCTCTGGCGAAGCGGGTGGTATTACCCAGCACATTGGTGCGTACCACGTTGAAACAGCGCGCGGCATGGTGTCCTTTTTGGACACACCAGGTCACGAGGCATTTACCGCCATGCGTGCTCGCGGCGCGCAAGCCACCGACATCGTCATCTTGGTGGTTGCCGCCGATGATGGCGTCATGCCGCAAACCAAAGAGGCCATCAAACACGCTAAGGCAGCAGGTGTGCCCATCGTTGTGGCCATCAATAAAATTGACAAGCCCGATGCCAACCTTGATCGCGTCAAAGGCGAATTGGTAGCAGAGCAAGTGGTGCCTGAAGAATTTGGTGGTGAGTCACCATTCGTGGGTGTCTCCGCCAAAACGGGTGCTGGCATTGACGCCTTGCTAGAGCAAGTTTTGTTGCAAGCTGAAGTGCTTGAACTTAGGGCGCCTGTGGCTGCAGCTGCCAAAGGTTTGGTCATTGAAGCGCGTTTGGACAAAGGTCGTGGTCCTGTGGCCACTATTTTGGTTCAGTCGGGCACTTTGTCAACGGGCGATGTGGTGTTGGCAGGTCAAACATTTGGCCGTGTTCGCGCCATGTTGGATGAAAACGGCAAGGCGATCAAAACAGCTGGCCCCTCCATTCCTGTTGAGATTCAAGGTCTGACCGAAGTTCCCCAAGCGGGTGATGAATTCATGGTCCTCAGCGATGAACGCCGTGCCCGTGAAATTGCCACTTACCGTGCAGGCAAGTTCCGCAACACCAAACTGGCCAAGCAGCAAGCTGCCAAGTTAGAAAACATGTTCACAGACATGAGTGCTGGCGAAGTCAAAACTTTGCCCATCATTGTCAAAGCCGACGTGCAAGGTTCGCAAGAAGCCTTGGCAGCCTCATTGCTCAAGTTGTCTACCGATGAGATCAAGGTTCAATTGGTGTACGCCGCAGTGGGTGGTATCAGTGAGTCTGACATCAACTTGGCCATCGCCTCAAAAGCGGTCGTCATTGGCTTTAACGTGCGTGCCGATGCCGGTGCTCGCAAACAAGCCGAAAGCAACGGCGTCAGTATCAACTACTACAACATCATTTATGACGCTGTCGATGAGTTGAAAGCCGCTATGTCTGGCATGTTGGCGCCTGAGCAGAAGGAAGAAGTCATTGGTATGGCCGAAATTCGAACTGTTTTCGTGGCATCCAAAATTGGAACAGTCGCAGGTTGTATGGTTACCAATGGCCAGGTTTTGCGCTCTTCCAAATTCCGTTTGCTGCGCGACAACGTGGTTATCTACACCGGCGATATCGACTCACTCAAACGCCTCAAAGACGACGTGCGCGAAGTCAAAGAAGGTTTCGAGTGCGGTATCAAACTCAAAAACTACAACGACATTGCAGTGGGCGACCAACTGGAATTCTTTGAAGTCAAAGAAATTGCACGTACGCTTTAATTTTTAAGCAGTCCAAGCAATCAATACCATGGCCCGCAAACCTACCAGCTCAGCCCATCGCGGATTCCGCGTGGCCGATCAGATCCAACGCGATCTGTCGGAGTTGATTGCGCGCGAACTCAAAGATCCTCGTGTGGGCATGGTCACTTTGAATGCTGTCGAGGTAACCCCTGACTACGCGCACGCCAAGGTGTACTTCAGCCTTGTGATGGGCAAGCCCGAAGAAGCCACAGAAGGCTTGAATGCAGCTGCTGGTTTTTTGCGCAACGGTTTGTTCAAGCGTTTGCAAATTCACACAGTTCCCACGCTTCACTTCATTTTTGATCGCACCACCGAGCGCGCATCTGATATGAATGCCTTGATTTCCAAGGCAGTAGCTTCACGATCTAAAGACGAGGCCTAACATGAACGCGCCACGCACCAGGGTGCAACGGCGCCCTGTGCATGGGGTGCTGTTGTTAGACAAACCATATGGCTTGTCAAGTAACGATGCTTTGCAAAAAGCAAAGTGGCTGTTGCGTGCCGAAAAGGCAGGGCATACAGGCACCTTGGATCCTTTGGCCACGGGAGTATTGCCATTGTGTTTTGGTGCAGCCACCAAATTCAGTCAGCTGCATTTAGACGCTGACAAAACTTACGAAGCCATTGCTGTATTGGGCGTCCAAACCAGCACAGGTGATTTGGAGGGTGAAGTCATTGCAGAAAAGGCTGTGAGTTTTTTACCAGCTCAATTGCAAGCGGTTCAAACTCAATTCACTGGACCGATTGAGCAAATTCCGCCCATGTACAGCGCTCTGAAAAAAGATGGCAAGGCTTTGTACGACTACGCGCGTGCAGGCATTGAGGTTGAGCGTGAAGCCCGCCATATCCTAATTCATGCCTTGGCTTTGGAAGAGATTGCACCTGTCAACAATCATCGCCGTTTGAAAATCACAGTCACATGCAGCAAGGGCACTTACATACGCACCTTGGGCGAAGACATCGCCATTGCCTTGGGCACCTGTGCGCACTTAAGCGAACTGCGCCGAATTCAAACAGGCCCTTTCAGTGAAGCCGAATGCATCAGCATTCAAGACTTAGAAGCTTTGCCTGAGGCAGAACGCGAAAAGAAAATCTTGACCGTCGATGCCTTGCTCAATGGTCATACCCCTGTCACCTTGCCCCCTGATGATGCGGGCAGATTCTTAAGCGGCGTGCGCCGTCGTGGCGATTGGCCCGACAACCTGCATGTCGCTGTGTACGGCGAATCACCGCGAGCGCTTCTGGGCTCTGCACACGTGAAAGCCGGTGAACTCATTCCTGGGCGCTTGTTAAGCCCCTTAGAAATTCAATCAATTTTGGAGAAGACCCTAGCATGACAAAACAAATCCGCAATATTGCCATCATCGCCCACGTTGACCACGGTAAAACC
>CAXNGF010000218.1:0-3845 GCA_964201905.1 Limnohabitans sp.
GCACTCGCGTACGCGCTGGCCCATCTGAACCTCGCGCTCGAGCCCTTTACCCACATGAAATGGCGACGCATTCAAGACCAACAGCAATTGCGCGCCAGCATGGCGTGCATTTTGAGCAGGGGCTTCAAACCAGGCATCCTCACAAATTAGCAAACCCATTTTCACGCCGTCCACCTCAAACACACAGGGTTCATGGCCCGGAGTGAAATATCGACGTTCGTCAAATACTTGGTAATTGGGCAATTCTTGCTTGGCGTAGCTGGCAATGACCTGCCCTTCGCACAAGACACTGGCTCGGTTAAAGCGCTTCGTGACGGATACGCTTCGGCTTTGTATGCCGCCCCCTTCGGGGTGTCCTACCACCACATGCAAACCTTTTAACCCAGCCAACTCGCGGGCCACTGTTTTCAAGGCATCATCACAGGCGTCGATAAATGCGGGCCGCAGCAGAAGGTCTTCAGCGGCATAGCCGCAAATGGCCAGCTCAGGGGTTATCAAGACTTTGGCACCTTGGCCATAAGCCGTGCGTGCAGCCTCGATAATTCTGCGAGCGTTGCCAGGCATGTCGCCGACGACGAAGTTGAGTTGGGCTATACAAAGTTGAAGGGTCATACAGGTGAAGGAATTCAATTCCAACAATTATGTCATTGAGGTGCAGGGTTCGATGCGCGATGTTTCGGCGCAGGCTTGGGATACCTTGCTAGATTTACAAACCGAGCCCACCCCCTTCATGCGCCACGCCTACCTAAGCGCCATGGAGGAAAGCGGCTCCGCCTCTGCGCAATCGGGTTGGAAATTGCAGCTTGTCACACTTCGACATGCCTTGCCGCCGCAGGCAGGCCAATTGGCTGGCGCAGCTGTGTTGTACATCAAGCCCCATTCTTATGGGGAATATGTGTTCGATTGGGCCTGGGCGGATGCCTACCAGAGGCATGGTTTGAACTACTACCCCATAGCTGTCAGTGCCGTGCCGTTCTCGCCTGTTCCTGGCTCCCGCCTGTTGGCCGACTCAAGCCAAAGCCAATTGGCCCTTTTGTCGGCTTTGGTTGAACTGGCCCAGAAAGAAGATTGGTCCTCTTTGCACTTGTTGTTTTTATCGAACAATGACCTACAAATGACCGAAGGAGCTGGCTGGCTGAGCCGGCACACCGTTCAATTTCATTGGCACAACGCACCGTACTCAGACTTTGAACAATTTTTGACAGCCTTGAACCAGGAAAAACGAAAAAAAATTAAACAAGAACGGCGAAAAGTGGCTGAAGCTGGGGTTGTTTTCAAAGCCTACGAAGGTGCTCAGATTCAAAGCGCAGATTGGGATTTCTTTTACCAATGCTATGCCCAAACGTATTTCGAGCATGGCAACGCACCTTACTTAAATCGTGATTTTTTCCAGCGCATGCAAGACACCATGCCCGACAACTGGGTGCTTTTCATTGCAGAAAAAAATGGCCAGCGCATGGCTTGCAGTTTGATTGGCCTGGGCAACAACGTTGCCTATGGCCGATATTGGGGAGCCTTAGAGCGCGTCGATTGTTTGCACTTTGAGGCCTGCTACTACCAACCCATTGCGTGGTGCATCGACAAGGGTGTAGCGCGGTTTGAAGGCGGTGCGCAAGGCGAGCACAAAATGGCGCGGGCACTGCTGCCGGTCAAAGCCAATAGTGCGCATTGGCTAGCCCACCCTGGCTTTGCCGATGCGGTAGAAAAATATTTGGAAAATGAAGGCCACGGCGTGTCAGCCTATTTGGAAAACTTGGAAGGCCGATCTCCCCTCAAAGCGAAGTGATCGGCTTTTGCAACAAGCTGGAAGCCTCTTGGGGAGGCCTAGATTTGTTTAGGCGTTTTCTTTTTGGTAATTGGCGATGCCATCCAAGATTTCTTTCTTGGCAGATTCTGGGCCTTCCCAGCCAAGAATTTTGACCCACTTGCCCACTTCCAAATCTTTGTAATGCTCAAAGAAGTGCGCAATGGTTTTCAAACGCAGCGGGTTTAAGTCTTCAGGCTTTTGCCATTGGGTGTAGATGGACAAAATTTTGTCTGTGGGCACGGCCAAAACTTTGCCGTCTTCGCCCGCTTCATCTTCCATTTTTAAAATACCAATGGCGCGGCATGGAACGACAACACCAGGAATTAAGGGCACTGGGGTAATCACCAACACGTCTACAGGATCGCCATCACCACTGATGGTTTTGGGGACATAGCCATAGTTGGTGGGGTAATGCATCGAAGTGCTCATGAAGCGATCGACAAAAATGGCGCCAGTGGCCTTGTCCACTTCGTATTTCACGGGGTCGGCGTTCATCGGGATTTCGATGATGACGTTGAATTCTTCGGGTACTTTGCTACCAGGGGTGACGTTGTCTAGGGACATTTTTCTAAAAATTGAAAGAGTTGATGTGAATCTAAGAAGCTTAGGATTAACCCCCATTTTACTTTCACAGGGCTTGCTTCTTCATGACAATGCCCTTTTAATGCTCAAGTTGGCCAATCGACTCCTAAATCGAGCGAGGAAGCAACGTCGGGGGGTGTTCCTCAAGCGTTGCACCTCCTTTCAGCGGTAACCATTTAGGAGATTGATTTATGACAGGCAATTCAGCGTTGATTTTGGCGCTCGTTTGCGGTTTGATCGCCGTTCTTTACGGCGTTTGGGCTCGCGGTTGGATTTTGGCTCAAGACCCTGGCAATGAGCGGATGCAAGAAATTGCAGGCGCCATTCAAGCAGGCGCAGCAGCTTATCTGGCCAGACAATACAAAACCATTGCCATCGTTGGCGTCGTTTTGGCCATCCTCATGGGTGTCTTTTTAGACAGCTTAACAGCCATTGGCTTCGTCATTGGTGCCGTTTTATCCGGTGCCTGTGGCTTCATTGGCATGAACATTTCAGTTCGCGCCAATGTGCGCACCGCGCAAGCGGCTACCAAGGGCATTGGCCCTGCCCTTGACGTTGCCTTTCGCGGTGGTGCCATTACTGGCATGCTGGTGGTGGGCCTTGGTCTGTTGGGTGTCACGGGCTTTTACTGGTTCTTGGCTGGCAATGGCAACCACACCCCTGACATCAAGTTGTCCGTCATATTAAACCCCCTCATTGGCTTTGCCTTTGGTTCCTCGCTTATTTCCATCTTCGCCCGTTTGGGCGGCGGCATCTTCACCAAGGGTGCTGACGTTGGAGCCGACTTGGTCGGTAAGGTTGAAGCCGGCATTCCTGAGGACGACCCTCGCAACCCCGCCGTGATTGCCGACAATGTGGGCGACAACGTGGGCGACTGCGCCGGTATGGCGGCCGACTTATTTGAAACTTATGCGGTCACCTTGATTGCCACCATGGTATTGGGCTCCTTGCTTATTGCTGGCGCCCCTGGCAATGCGGTCATGTACCCCCTCGCCTTGGGTGCTGTGTCCATTTTGGCTTCCATCGTTGGTTGCTTCTTTGTCAAAGCTTCGCCCGGCATGGTCAATGTCATGCCCGCCTTGTACAAAGGTTTGGCCATTGCAGGCGGCCTGTCCTTGGTGGCGTTCTACTTCGTCACGATTTGGATCATGCCGGACAACGCCATTTCAGCCAGCGGTAGTCAAATGAAACTGTTTGGCGCTTGCGCTGTAGGTTTGGTCTTAACGGCTGCGCTGGTTTGGATTACTGAGTTTTACACCGGTACCCAATACAGCCCCGTGCAACATATTGCACAAGCTTCTACAACAGGCCACGGCACCAACATCATTGCCGGCTTGGGCGTTTCAATGCGCTCCACAGCTTGGCCCGTGATTTTTGTGTGCATTGCCATTTTGGCGTCCTACAAATTGGCGGGCTTGTACGGCATTGCCGTGGCGGCCATGTCCATGCTTTCCAT
>CAXNGF010000219.1:0-3837 GCA_964201905.1 Limnohabitans sp.
CGCACAGAGCGCCCCAACATTCCAGAGCTCGATCCTGCGTTTTATGGCTTCACCGATGCTGACCAAGAAACTGTGTTTGACACCAGCAACACCTTCTTCGGTAAAAACGCCATGCCCTTGCGCGAATTGCTCAATGCATTGCGCGCAACTTATTGCGGCACATTGGGCGCCGAATTCATGTACACCACTGACCAAACTGAAAAGCGTTGGTGGCAACAGAAATTGGAAAGCATTCGCAGCAAACCCAATTTCAATGCAGATAAGAAAAAACACATCCTCGATCGCCTGACTGCAGCCGAGGGTCTCGAGCGTTTCCTTCACACCAAATATGTGGGCCAAAAACGTTTCTCATTAGAAGGTGGCGAAACCTTCATTGCATCCTTGGACGAGCTCATCCAAGCTGCCGGTGAAAAAGGCGTTCAAGAGATCGTGATTGGCATGGCCCACCGCGGTCGCTTGAACGTGCTTGTCAATTCGATGGGCAAGTTGCCCAAAGATTTGTTCGCTGAGTTTGACCACACTGCGCCAGAAGATTTACCAGCTGGCGACGTGAAGTACCACCAAGGTTTCAGCTCTGACATCAGCACACGTGGCGGCCCTGTTCACTTGTCTTTGGCATTCAATCCATCACACCTTGAAATTGTGAACCCTGTGGTTGAAGGTTCTGTTCGCGCGCGCATGGACCGACGTGCCGATCCTTTGGGCAAACAAGTATTGCCCGTTTTGGTTCACGGCGATGCGGCCTTTGCAGGCCAAGGTGTCAACCAAGAAACATTGGCTTTGGCACAAACTCGTGGTTATTCCACAGGCGGTACCGTTCACATCATCATCAACAACCAAATTGGTTTCACCACATCGGACCCCCGCGACATGGGTTCCACCGTGTATTGCACCGACATCGTGAAGATGGTGGAAGCACCTGTATTGCATGCCAATGCAGACGATCCAGAAACAGTTGTGTTGGCCACGCAAATTGCGCTCGAATACCGCATGACTTTTAACAAAGACGTGGTTCTCGATATCATTTGTTTCCGAAAATTGGGTCACAACGAGCAAGATACGCCCAGCCTGACGCAGCCCTTGATGTACAAGAAAATCAGTGCGCATCCTGGCACTCGCAAGTTGTACGCCGATCGATTGACTGCCCAAGGCTTGGGCGACACCTTGGGTGACGACATGGTTAAGGCCTGCCGCGCTGCCCTGGATGCCGGCAAGCACACTGACAGCGACCCTGTTCTGACCAACTTCAAAACTCAATTCTCGGTGGACTGGGCACCGTTTTTGAACCAGAAATGGACCGATGCCGGCAGTACCGCATTACCTTTGGCCGAGTGGAAGCGCATCTCCGAAAAAATCACGACATTGCCAAGCAGCGTAACGCCGCATCAGCTGGTTAAAAACGTTTACGACAACCGTGCAGCCATGGGTCGTGGCGACATTCCAGTAGATTGGGGCATGGGCGAACACATGGCCTTTGCTTCCTTGGTGGCCAGCGGTTACCCCGTTCGCTTGTCGGGCGAAGATTGCGGTCGTGGTACCTTTACACACCGCCACGCAGTGATTCACGATCAAAACCGCGAGAAGTGGGACATTGGTACTTACGTGCCATTGCAAAACGTTGCAGAAAATCAAGCACCGTTTGTCGTCATTGACTCCATCTTGTCT
The DNA here is from genome assembly GCA_964201905.1 of Limnohabitans sp. Taxonomy (GTDB): domain Bacteria; phylum Pseudomonadota; class Gammaproteobacteria; order Burkholderiales; family Burkholderiaceae_C; genus Limnohabitans_A. Next base: position 1,666 of record CAXNGF010000219.1, read on the forward strand.
GAAGAGGCTGTGCTTGGATTTGAGTATGGATACGCTTCAAACGATCCGAACACGCTGGTGATTTGGGAAGCCCAGTTCGGCGATTTCGCCAACGGCGCGCAGGTGGTGATTGACCAGTTCATTGCCTCTGGCGAAGTGAAGTGGGGTCGTGTCAATGGCCTAACGCTCATGTTGCCGCACGGCTATGAAGGGCAAGGACCAGAGCACAGCTCGGCACGATTGGAGCGATTCATGCAGTTGGCGGCTGAGACCAACATGCAAATTGTTCAACCCACCACGGCCAGCCAAATTTTCCACGTGTTGCGTCGTCAAATGGTTCGCAATTTGCGCAAGCCCTGGATCATCTTTACGCCAATGTCTTTGCTGCGCAACAAAGACGCGAAATCACCTTTGTCAGAGTTCACCAAGGGCAGCTTCCAGACGGTAATTCCTGAAAACAAAGCACTCAAGGCTGAGAAAGTCAAACGTGTGCTCATATGTTCAGGCAAGGTTTACTACGACTTGGTCAAAAAGCGTGAAGAGCTTGGGGCTGACGACACCGCTATTTTGCGTGCGGAGCAGTTGTATCCCTTCCCCCACAAAGCTTTTGGAACTGAATTGAAAAAGTACACGAACGCCACTGAATTGGTTTGGACACAAGACGAGCCGCAAAACCAAGGTGCCTGGTTCTTTGTTCAGCACTACATCCACGAGAACATGACCGAAGGTCAGCGATTGGGATATTCCGGCCGTGCAGCCTCCGCTTCACCTGCTGTGGGTTATTCACACCTTCACCAAGAGCAACAAAAGGCTTTGGTGGATGGCGCATTCGGCAAGATCAAAGGTTTTGTGTTGTCTAAATAACAGACATCACCAAAAAATTGAACCAATTTAGAAAGAATCCAAATGGCTATCGTAGAAGTTAAAGTTCCTCAGTTGTCTGAGTCGGTGGCAGAAGCCACCATGTTGAAATGGAAAAAGAAAGCGGGCGACAGCGTCGCAGCTGACGAGATCTTGATCGAAATTGAAACTGACAAAGTTGTTTTGGAAGTACCTGCACCCTCTGCTGGTGTTTTGTCAGAGATCTTGGTCGGTGATGGCGCTACCGTGGCTGCCGAGCAACTTATTGCTCGCATTGATACGGATGGCAAGATGGCAGCTGCTACTGCACCGGCCGCCCCTACAGCCTCTTTGGTCAGTACACCAACAGCCTCACCAGTAGCTCAAGGCAACAGCATGGCTGGCGTGGCCATGCCTGCTGCTGCCAAGCTCTTGGCCGACAACAACCTGTCGGCTGGTTCTGTAGCGGGTTCAGGCAAAGACGGCCGCGTTACCAAAGGTGATGTGTTGTCTGCCGTGGCAGGTGGTGCCAAGCCTGCTGCGCAAGTGTCTATTCCTACAGGCGTTCCTACAAGCTCACTGCCTCAAGTGGCTGCACCTGCAGTGAACTTGGGCGATCGTCCGCAACAACGCGTGCCAATGACTCGATTGCGTGCGCGTGTGGCCGAGCGTTTGTTGCAATCGCAAGCTACCAATGCCATTTTGACCACGTTCAATGAAGTCAATATGGCGCCCGTCATGGAGATGCGCAAGCGCTTCCAAGACAAGTTTGAAAAAGAACACGGCATCAAACTGGGCTTTATGAGCTTCTTCGTTAAAGCGGCTGTGCATGCGTTGAAAAAATACCCTGTGCTGAATGCTTCAGTAGACGGCAACGATATCGTTTACCACGGCTTCTTTGACATTGGCATTGCGGTGGGTTCACCCCGCGGTTTGGTGGTGCCTATTTTGCGCAACGCTGAGCAAATGAGCTTTGCTGACATCGAAAAGAAAATTGCTGAATTTGGTGCCAAGGCCAAAGACGGTAAATTGGGCATTGAAGAGATGACCGGTGGCACCTTCACCATCTCCAATGGCGGCACATTTGGTTCTATGCTTTCGACCCCCATCATTAACCCGCCTCAGTCTGCTATTTTGGGCGTTCACGCTACCAAAGATCGCGCCATGGTTGAGAATGGACAAGTGGTGGTTCGCCCCATGAACTATTTCGCCATGTCCTACGACCACCGCATCATTGATGGTCGGGAAGCTGTTCTGGGCTTGGTTGCCATGAAGGACGCGTTGGAAGATCCGGCCCGTTTGTTGTTTGATATTTAGTACATCCCCGTGCGGCTTTGCCGCCTCCCCCTTGCA
>CAXNGF010000220.1:0-3831 GCA_964201905.1 Limnohabitans sp.
TACCGAGCACCATCATGTCCTATTTCGTGCAGAAGATCTTTGTATTTGGTCCGTCGGCGCATCCCATCGGCATCTTTCAACAAAACGGTGTTCAAGCTTTTGCCCATGATGTTGAAGGTCTGCATCAATATTTGAAACGTGTCGGATGCAGGGCTGCCTTCTGGATCAGTGGAAATATCAACAGCTATGACCACATTGGCCCCCATGTCCCTCGCCTGCCGAACGGGTACAGGCGATACCAACCCACCATCAACATACTCTCTGTTTCCAATTTTGACAGGCTGAAAAACAGCCGGCACGGCGCTGGAGGCCCGCACGGCCGAGCCAGTATTGCCTCGTCTAAACAACACAGGCTCACCATTGTGCAAATCGGTAGCCACAATGCCCAAGGGCATTTTCATTTGCTCAATTAAACGATTTCCAACCTGATTGTTGACATAGCGAGCCAAGGCCTCACCTCTTAAGGCGCCTCTGTTCAAAATGGGCATCATCCAATCGGTAATTTCTGCTTCTTCCATGGTCTCGGCCACGCGCCTAAGTTGGGCGCTGTTCTTGCCACTGGCATACAAAGCCGCAACCAAACTGCCTGCAGAAGTGCCAACCACCAAGTCTGGGCGAATACCTGCTTCTTCTAAAACCTGAATAACGCCCACATGCGCAAATCCCCGAGCAGCGCCGCCGCCCAAGGCCAAGCCCAGATACAAAACTTTAGGTGGCGCCACGGGCTCTGCCGCAATGGGGGTGGCAGCCGATGATCCTGGGGTGGGTGCTTCAGTGGTGCTGGGCGTTTTGATGGCATTGGTGTCAGGGACTTTGACACTGGCACAGCCCGACAAAATGAGAACACTGATCAAACTGATGCGGCACAAACTGCAATTGAATGCATACAGCCAAACACCGATAGACCTCAGGGGCCAAGACTTCACTTGCATAATGTTGAATCTAACTTTGAATTGCTCAGCTTGTAATGAAACACCTTCAACAAACCACCGTGAGGCGTTGGCCAACGGCATTCATTGCGATAGGCGCCTCGATGGCGACCCTGTCGGTCATTGCTTCGGCTTATGCCACGCATGGCAACAGTTTAAACGGCACTTCGCCCCTCATGGTCCAAGCTAGCTTGCAGTTGATGCAATTTCATTCGATTGGCCTTATTTTGGTGGGCATCCTAGGCCAATCTCGACCAAAAGAAAAACGCCTGATGGCGGCTGGCGTTCTCTTCTTATTGGGGTGTCTGCTTTTTTCCCTCAACATTTTGCTGCGAGCATGGCATGACATTCAAACTTTCAGAACGCTGGTGCCATGGGGCGGCACCAGTTTCATTCTAGGATGGTTGGCCTTTACTTTGGCTTTTGCACGAAAGAGCTCAACACTTACGCCGCCACAGGCAAACGAATCAGGTGATCAAACGCACTGAGTGCTGCCTTGGCGCCGTCTCCAGCAGCAATCACAATTTGCTTAAAGGGCACCGTGGTGCAATCACCCGCTGCAAACACACCGGGCACATTGGTGTGGCCCTTGGCATCAACCACAATTTCACCAAACTTGGAAAGCTCGATGGTGTCCTTTAAGAACTCGGTGTTGGGCACCAAGCCAATTTGAACAAACACACCCGCCAAAGCCACATGGTGCTCATCGCCCGTGGCGCGGTCTTTAAAGCGAATGCCATTGACCACGCTGCCATCGCCAGTGATTTCGGTGGTTTGCGCATTGGTGTGTACCGTCACATTGGGCAAGCTAATTAACTTGTTCACCAAGACTGCATCAGCTTTGAGTTGGTCGGCAAACTCTATGACCGTAACGTGCGCCACAATGCCAGCCAAATCAATGGCCGCTTCAATGCCGGAGTTACCGCCGCCAATGACTGCTGTGCGCTTGCCTTTGAACAAAGGACCATCGCAATGAGGACAGTAAGCCACGCCCTTGTTTTTATATTCTTGCTCGCCAGTCACATTCACATTGCGCCAGCGAGCACCGGTTGACAAAATCACGGTGCGAGCATTCAATGCGCCACCGTTTGCCATTTCGACTCGAATCAGGCCGCCAGGCTCAGAGGCCGGCACCACTTTGGCGGCCTTTTGTAAATTCATAATGTCAACACCGTATTGACGCACTTGGGCTTCCATGGCCGCACCAAATTTGGGGCCATCGGTTTCCAAAACTGAAATGTAGTTTTCAATGGCCATGGTGTCATTGACCTGACCACCAAAGCGTTCAGCGGCCACACCCACGCGAATGCCTTTGCGAGCGGCATACACAGCAGCTGCAGCGCCAGCAGGGCCGCCCCCCACAATGAGAACATCGAAGGTATCTTTGGCGTTGATCTTAGCCGCATCTCGATCCGTAGCACCCGTGTCAATCTTGGCCACAATTTCTTCCACTGACATGCGACCAGAGCCAAACACTTTGCCATTCAAAAACACCATGGGTACCGCCATGATTTCCCGCTCGGTCACTTCTTGTTGGAAAGCACCGCCTTCAATGACCACAGTTTTCACTTTGGGATTGAAAATGGCCAGGAGCGACAAAGCCTGAACCACATCGGGACAGTTGTGGCATGACAAGGACATGTAAACCTCAAAATTGAAATCACCGTCCAAAGCCTTGACAGCATCCAGCACATCTTGTTCCACTTTGGGTGGGTGACCGCCGGTCCAAAGCAAGGCCAAAACCAAAGATGTGAACTCGTGACCCAAAGGCAACCCAGCAAATCGGACACCCTGTGTCTCACCCTCGCGCACCACCACAAAAGAAGGCGTGCGCGCATCAGTGCCCGAGGTGTCTAAGCTCACCTTGTCTGACAAACCCACAATGGTCTCTAGCAGCTGGCGCATCTCAAGCCCGGTCTCGCTGTCGTCCAATGTGGCGATCAGGCTGATAGGGGTTCTCAGCATGCCAAGGTAAGTTTGCAATTGCGATTTGAGCGCGACATCTAACATGGTTTTTTTCCTAAAGCAATTTCAAATTCAAGTCGATGCGCTGCGCTGCACAGGCTTGCACTCAACGCCCTGAAATTCAGGGCGTTGAACTTTTCACTGTGATGTTTGTACTTAGATCTTGCCGACCAAGTCGAGTGACGGCGTTAAGGTCTTTGCGCCTTCTTTCCACTTAGCGGGGCAGACTTGGCCTGGGTTAGCGGCTGTGTACTGAGCAGCTGTGAGCTTGCGCAATGTTTCCGACACATCACGGGCAATCTCGTTGGAGTGCACTTCCATGGTCTTGATGGTGCCTTCCGGGTTGATGATGAAGGTCCCGCGCAAGGCCAAGCCTTCTTCAGCAATGTGCACGCCAAATGCGTTGGTCAAGGTGTGTGTGGGGTCGCCCACCAGCGGAAACTTGGCTTTGCCCACTGCGGGTGAAGTCTCGTGCCACACTTTGTGTGAAAAGTGGGTGTCGGTGGTCACGATGTAAACCTCGGCACCAGCCTTTTGGAAGGCTGCGTAGTTGTCAGCTGCATCTTCAATTTCTGTGGGGCAGTTGAAGGTGAAAGCAGCTGGCATGAAAATCAAAACAGACCACTTGCCTTTGAGGCTAGCGTCGGAAACTTCAATGAACTTGCCGTTGTGGAAAGCTTGTGTTTTGAAAGGCTGTACTTGCGTGTTGATGAGGGTCATGGTTTTACCTTGAGGGTGATTTAAGAAACAAGCTTAATGAGAAAACTCATTGAGGCCTATCGTAAACCCTAATAGTGACAACCCTGATTGGGATTACTTATGAGTGCGATAGTTTTCATTTGGATCCCCCATGCATAATTGACGTTAACGTAACGTCAATTCATCAAGGGGAATTCATGGACATCCAAGGCAAGGTTTTCATTGTGACGGGCGGTGC
>CAXNGF010000221.1:0-3826 GCA_964201905.1 Limnohabitans sp.
ATGACAACTGTCGGCTGTTGACCCAACTGGGGCAGGGCATTTAAACGAGCGTGCACGGCATCTAAGAAACCCGCCATTTCTTCCGGCGTTTCGCCTTTGATGCGCATCGCTAAACAAAAGGCGCCTACCTCTAAGTCACTCACTGAGTCATCTAGGATTTGACCTAAAAGATCAGCAGCTTGTAGGCGCGACAAGGCTTTGGCGCCGTCTTTGCCTCGACCAATTTCTTTGATGTAGTGACCAATTCCCATGAAGGTATTGTCTCAAAGCCTAGATAACTTGGCGTTATAAGTTCAATGAGGGTCATCGCATAAACTTAAGGTCTATGCTTTTTCTTGGAATTGAGTCCTCTTGCGACGAAACCGGTGTGGCTTTGGTTCAAACCCAAGCCCATGGCGCACCATGCCTGTTGGCACATGCCTTGTTCAGCCAAATCGACATGCACCAGGCCTATGGCGGTGTTGTGCCGGAATTGGCCAGTCGCGATCACATCAAGCGCGTGATCCCCCTCACTCGGGAAGTTTTGAAAAATGCCAACATCGAATTGAATCAAGTGGATGTGGTGGCCTACACCCGAGGCCCAGGATTGGCGGGGGCTTTGTTGGTAGGTGCAGGTGTGGCTTGTGCCCTCGGTGCAGCCTTGAACAAACCGGTGTTGGGCGTTCACCATTTGGAGGGCCATTTGCTGTCGCCGTTTTTAAGTGAAGACCCGCCAGAATTTCCCTTTGTGGCACTGCTGGTTTCTGGTGGCCACACCCAACTCATGCGAGTTGAAGCTGTGGGCTCTTATGAAATTTTGGGAGAAACGGTCGATGACGCTGCCGGCGAAGCATTCGACAAGTCCGCCAAGCTCATGGGCTTGGGCTATCCGGGTGGGCCGGCACTGTCTAAGTGTGCAGAAGGCGGTAATCCGCAAGCCTTCAAACTTCCTCGCCCTTTAATGCACAGCGGCAATTTTGATTTTTCATTCGCTGGTTTAAAAACCTCCGTGTTGACCCAAGCCAACAAACTGGGCTCAGCCCTGCACGACACCAACAATACGCACAAAGCAGATTTGGCAGCATCGACTGAAGCGGCCATTGTGGAAGTATTGGTTAAAAAATCGATGGCTGCTTTGAAGGCAACAGGCATGACACGTTTGGTTGTAGCGGGTGGTGTAGGCGCGAATCGTTCTTTGCGATTGCAATTGAATCAAGCCTGCGAAAAAGCAGGTGTGCGTGTGCACTATCCAGAGCTTCATTTGTGCACAGACAATGGCGCCATGATTGCCATGGCAGCTGCGATGCGCGTTCAGTCAGGCAAGCAGCACGCTGAATTGAATTATGGGTTTGACGTCAAACCACGTTGGCCGCTATCGAACATTGATTCTGTCAATACCTGATTTTTTGGGAACAGTGATTTGTTAGTTTTCTTTCGACTTTCGGCTCGCCTATGGCAAGTCAGCATCTTGTGTTTAAGTTTTTCAGTGAACGCACAATTACCTTCTGCGCAATTGCCCCCCATTCAATTGGCTCTGATTGAAGGAATGAGCGGGCCCTTTGCCAACACCGGTGAAGCTGTGCTTCGAAATTTGGTTTGGGCTGTGGAGCGAGTGAATGCGCGAGGCGGCGTAAGCACCCAAGAAGGCAAGCGCAGCTTGGTGTTAAATCGCTACGACAGTAAGGGCCAAAGTGAAGAAGCTTTAACTTCTTTGCGCTCCGCCATTGATTTGGGTGCCCAATTTGTTTTTCAAGGAAATTCCTCGGCCAATGCTGCGGCATTGATGGATGCCATTCAAAAGCACAATGAGCGTGAGCCGCAAAAGCGCGTTCTCTTTTTAAACTACGCCGCTGTGGATCCTGCTCTCACACAAGAAAAGTGCAATTTTTGGCACTTTAGATTTGATGCCCACGCCGATATGCGCATGTCAGCGCTCATGCAAGTCTTGAAGCAAGATTCAAAATTGAAGTCTGTGTATTTGATTGGGCAGGATTACAGTTTTGGCCAGTCTGTATTGCGAGAAGCTAAGCTGCAACTCGAAAAACTAAGGCCAGACATTCAAATAGCTGGTGACGAATTGCACCCCATGGGCAGAGTCAAAGATTTTCTGCCGTACGCAGCCAAAATCAAAGCTTCCGGTGCCCAGGCTGTCATCACTGGCAATTGGGGGAACGACTTGAGCTTCTTGGTGAAGGCCGCCAAAGACGTAGGCTATGAAGGAAAGTTTTATACCTTCTATGGCAATGCATTGGGAGCGCCTGCAGCCATGGGAGAGGCCGGGGTTGGCAAAGTTTTAGCGGTGGCCGAATGGATGCCAAATGTGCCCGGTGCCGAGAGCGTCAAGTTTTATCAGTCATTCAAGAAGCGATTTGAAAAACCATCTGAAGATTACTTGCACTTGAGAATGCAGCTCATGGTGGAGGCCTTGGCACAATCAATCGAAAAGGCGGGTCAGACTGAGCCCCTGGCGGTAGCTTTGCAACTTGAAAACGCTGAAGTGAGCATGGCGGGGCAGCGCGGCAAGATGCGTGCAATGGACCACCAATTTCAACAACCGATGGTAGTGGCCATGATGGCCAAGCAAGGTGGACCGAATGTGCCATTTGATGTGGAGGGCACGGGTTATGGCTTCAAAGCCATTCGGCAATTCAAAGCCCAAGAGGTAGAACTGCCCTCTGTTTGCAAAATGAAGCGCCCTCACTTTTAAGCTGGTTTGGCCAAGCCCAATTTTTCAATGATGACTTTTTCTTTTTGATAATTGTCACGCGCAAATTTGGCGTAGTCATCGGAGTTCATGTAAATCACTGACTGGTCAAATTTTTCAAAAGTGGCCAGCACTTGTGGATCTTCCAAAGTTTTCTTGAACGCGTCGTGGAGTTTGCGCGTCACGGCAGGGTCCATGCCCTTGGGGCCGCCAATGCCAAACGGAGAATCAGAAACAGTGTCGTAGCCCAGTTCGGTGAGTGTGGGCACATTGGGCCAGCGTTTGGTTCGCTTGCTGCCGTAGGTTGCCAACAAGCGACAAGTGCCTGCATCGACGTGAGGCGCCCACCCCGTGGCATCGCTGTGTGACATCACATGGCCACCTAACAAGGAAGCCATGCCATCTGCGTTGCCCTTGAAGGGAATGTGTTGCAACTGAATGCCTGCTTTCATGGCGAACTCTTCCACAGCCAAATGAGGCGTGGTGCCATTGCCGGTGGAGCCAAAAGTATATTTTCCGGGGTTGGCCTTGGCGTAATCTACCAAGTCTTTGATGGACTTAATAGGGGAGTCAGACCTCACCACGATGCCAAAGGTGTAGCCGGTTAAACACGCGATAAAGGTAAAGTCTTGCAATGGATTAAATTGCATTTTTTGCATGTGTGGCAAACGCAAAATGCCAATGGTCAACTGGGACAGCGTGTAGCCATCGGGTTTGGCGTTGACTAATTCATTGGGGCCGAGCATACCGCTTGCGCCGGCCTTGTTTTCAATCACCACCGACTGTCCCAAAATGCGTGTGGCGCTTTCAGCCAAGGCGCGCATCACGCCGTCGGTGGAGCCACCAGCAGGCCAAGGGCAAATTAATTTAATGGGCTTGGTTGGAAAGTTGCTTTGCGCCATGACTGGCATGGCGATGCTGACGGCGCCTGCTAAGCTGGCTTGAAGAACGTCGCGTCTGTTTAAATCAATTGTCATAAGAAAAATCCAAAAATACTTGTTGAAAGGATGTGTTGGGTGAGCGCTGTTTATTCGGCTTTGGCGCCGGACTCTTTGACCACTTTGGCCCACTTCACAATTTCAGTTGCTTGGTATTTGGCCAGTTCATCGGGGGATGAGAGAACAGCTTCTAGCCCTAATGTTT
>CAXNGF010000222.1:0-3825 GCA_964201905.1 Limnohabitans sp.
TTTTATTTTCAAAAAAGCTCAACTTGAAGGCACAATACAGCTTTAGCCCCGGTGGTGAAATTGGTAGACACATCGGACTTAAAATCCGCCGCTTCGTTCATAGCGGGCGTGCCGGTTCGATTCCGGCCCGGGGCACCATCGACTAAGTAGACAGCCATGACATCCTTCAACGCACCTCTTGAAATTCATGTTCATGGTGAAATCCTGTTGCGCGACGACGTGGATTTCAAAGCAATACAAGAAGCCACCAAGCCTCTTTGGAAATACGCGGGCGGCAAATCGCTCACTGAAGGTGCTCAAAGCCTTTACGAAGAAGAGCCAGGCATTCGGTTCGAAGCTGCCGAGCACAAACTTCAACTGTGTTGGACCGCTCGTGGCGACGAAGACTTCAGGCAGGTCCTGGACGATCTTTGCATGAACCTCAACGATGTTTCTGCTGCTGGTGCTCAGATAGAAATTACGTTTTATGACGCAGAATTTGACGATGACGATGAATCGCGCGGCGCAGAGTCGCGTGACGACTTTCTGATCGTCTTCGTTGGCCCCGACCCAGCTGCCATCATGCAGGCGCAACGCGATTTACTGGTTCAAGATGTTGTTGGTCTCATGGAGCGCCATTTTGATGGCTCGGAACTGAGCGGCGTGGTTCAAGAAATCGACAAGTTGTTCTCTGAACGCTTTAACGAATTGGTCAGCTCCCTTGAGTTGGGTAAGCCGCCTCGTGGCAGTGGTGGCCCTCAGGGTGGTCACGGTGGTGGTCGCAGACCGCGCCATTTGCACTAACCAGCCATCAACACCAAAGGTTCATCGATGGGGCTCAGTGAAATGCTCAATCCTGGCGTCAAGCGCAGAGAAGTGTTTGGTTGGGCCATGTACGACTTCGCCAATTCAGGCTACACCACGGTAGTCATTACCGCCGTATTTGCTGCCTACTTTGTGGGTGCCGTAGCTGGCAAGGCAGAATGGGCCACACTGGCATGGACCAGCGCATTGAGTGTGTCATATGCCATTGTGATGTTCACTATGCCCGCCATGGGGGAATGGGCCGACCGGCATGCCGGTAAGAAAAAATTGCTCATGCTTGTCACGGCGGCCTGTGTGGTGAGCACTGCCGCTCTGGCCTTGGTGTCGCCTGGGCAAGTGGCCCTGGCTGTTGTCTGCATTGTGCTGTCCAACACGTTCTTCTCTTACGGTGAATCTTTAACGGCTGCTTTCTTGCCTGAATTGGCAAAACCTGAGGCTATGGGCCGCATCAGTGCATGGGGTTGGGCTTGGGGTTACTTGGGCGGTATGTTGACCTTGGGAATCTGTTTGGCCTACGTGCTGTGGGCGCAGGCAGAAGGTCAAACCGCGGGTCAATTTGTGCCAGTCACCATGTGCATCACGGCATTTATCTATGCACTGGCTTCGGCTTTGACGTTTACGCTGATGAAAGAGCACGCGCAAGCTCAACCGGCCCGTCAACGCGCAGGCAGTCAATGGCGGCAGTTAAGGAGTACGTTCCAAGAAGCCAAAGCCTACAAAGATTTCATGCAACTCATGGCGTGTGCAGTAGCTTATCAAGGCGGTGTGGCTGTGGCCATTACTTTGGCTGCCATCTACGCCGAGCAAATCATTGGATTTCAGCCGCAAGAAACCATGATCCTTATTTTTGTTCTAAACATAGCGGCATTTGTGGGCTCATTGGTGTTTGGTTATGCGCAAGATCGAATCGGTCACAAATTAGCGCTGGCTTTAACTTTGGTGGGGTGGAGCATCACCTGTGTGTTGGCAGCGCTGACCACCAGCAAAGAAGTTTTCTGGTGGGCGGCTGCCTTGGCAGGTGTTTGCATGGGTTCAAGCCAATCCACAGGCAGGGCCATGGCTGGCTTGTTCATTCCGACCCATCGTCTGGCTGAGTTCTTTGGCTTGTGGACATTTGCTATTCGGCTGGCCAGCATCGTGGGGCCTTTGGGTTATGGTTTGATCACATGGTTCACGGCAGGCAATCAGCGCTTGGCCATTGGTTCTACCGCTATTTTGTTCCTTGTGGGTTTGGCTTTGTTGTTACCCATCAATGTGCAGCGTGGTCAAAGCAAGGCCGCAACGCAATCTTAATTGGCAAGCTTAAAGTGCAAGTCTGATGTCTGCTTTTCGCTACCTTCAAGCCTACCCAGACAACTTGCAGTTGCAAGTGCAGAAAATCATAGACGGCCCTGGCTTAGGTGCATGGCTAAAGTCCAGACATTCAGAGCCGCACAGCATTCGAACCGATGGTGCGCTTTACAACTACGTCATCGAACTTAAAACCGAATTTTTGAGACAAGCCGATCCCATTAACAAGGTGAGTTATGACAGCAAGCTGCAAATCATTCAACATGCTTTGGGCTTGCACACCACCACCTCTCGCATTCAAGGTAGCAAACTGAAATCAAAACGTGACATCAAAGTGGCTGCCTTGTTCAAAGAAACGCCCATTGCGTTTTTGCAAATGATTGCCGTGCATGAATTGGCGCATCTGAAGGTGCGTGAACACGACAAAGCTTTTTACAAGCTGTGCCATCACATGGCGCCAAATTATGCGCAGTCAGAATTTGAGCTTCGGGTGTACCTTACGCACCTAGATCAGGGTGGCGAGAAGCTTTGGGTCGCAGCTTGATGGCAGTATTCAGGCGGCAGGTCTAGCCACCGCAGGGCGGCAGATTGAATTGAACTTAAGGCCCCAGTGGTCCACAGCTCTATCTGTTCAGATTTGTTTGAAAGAGCCGGCACAAATGGCAATTCAGTGTTAGTTGAAATTAAACGTTTGGTTTGTTTCGCAACCGCTTCACCCGTTGAAATAAGCTGAACTTCAGTGCCGACCATTTTTTGTAAAATAGTTTCCACAAAAATGTAGTGGGTGCAACCTAAAACCAGCGTGTCAATTTGACCACTGGCCTGGCCGAACGAGCCCATGGCTTGCACATATTTGGCGCAAAGTTGCTCTATCTCTGCAGTGTCACTAGAAGATTTTTCGGTCTGCATTTCAATGGCCAGCGCCAAACCTTGGCATGCTTGCAAGACAAAATGACCTTGCTTGGGCATTGCCTCTGTCAACACGTTCTTCATTAACTTGTCAAAGCGCGAACTGTTCAATGTGCTTTGAGTACTGATCACTCCCACATGCCCAGTTTGCGTTTGTGCCAGTGCGGGCTTGAGTGCAGGTTCAACGCCTATGAAAGGCAGGTGAGGGTAATGGGTGCGCAAACTTTCAATGGCCACTGCCGTGGCGGTATTGCATGCCACCACCACAGCCTTAACGCGGCCTTTGGCTAAAAGTTGTTCAGTGATGGCATGGCTTCTGGCAATGATGAATTCGTCAGAGCGCTCCCCGTAAGGTGCAAAGCCACTGTCGGCCCAGTAAATAAAGCGCTCATGGGGCATTTCTGCGCGCAGGGCTTTCAAAACACTGAGGCCGCCAATGCCACTGTCAAAAACACCGATGATCCCATTGGGGTCATCGACATTTTGAGCATTCATTAGGCGGCAACCAGATTCAATTGGAGGCAACTTTGATGCCTTTGAACTCACCAGTGGCAATTCGTTTTTGCCATTCCTCAGGGCCTGTATTGTGTGCGCTGGTACCACCAGAATCTACCGCCACGGTGACGGGCATGTCGACCACATCAAATTCGTAAATGGCTTCCATGCCCAAGTCGGCAAAGCCCACGACCTTGGATTGCTTAATGGCTTTGGACACCAAGTAAGCCGCGCCGCCCACAGCCATGAGGTAGGCCGACTTGTGTTTTTGGATGGCCGCAATGGCCTCAGGTCCACGCTCGGCGTTGCCCACCATGGCGATGAGGC
>CAXNGF010000223.1:0-3816 GCA_964201905.1 Limnohabitans sp.
GTGGCTTTGCGCGTGCCCGGTGGCGCCGAAATCAGCCGCGGTGAAATCGATGGCTACACCGATTTCGTCAAGATCTACGGTGCCAAAGGTTTGGCCTGGATCAAGGTCAACGAAGTGGCCAAAGGCCGCGAAGGTTTGCAAAGCCCTATCGTGAAGAACTTGCACGATGCCGCCATTGCCGAAATCCTGAAGCGGACTCAAGCACAAGACGGCGATATCTTGTTCTTTGGCGCAGACAAAGCCAAAGTGGTCAACGATGGCATTGGCGCATTGCGCCTCAAAATTGGCCACAGCGAATTTGCCAAAAAATCGGGCTTGTTCGAAAACCGTTGGGCTCCTATGTGGGTGGTCGACTTCCCTATGTTCGAATTCGACGAAGAATCACAGCGCTACACCGCCGTTCACCATCCATTCACCGCGCCCAAAGACGGCCACGAAGATTGGATGGTCACAGCCCCCGAGAAGTGCATTGCCAAAGGCTATGACATGGTCTTGAATGGCTGGGAAATTGGCGGTGGTTCCGTGCGTATTCACCGCGCAGACGTGCAGCAAAAAGTATTTGACGCTTTGAAAATTACGCCAGAAGAAGCGCAAGTCAAATTTGGTTTCTTGCTGGATGCACTGCAATATGGCGCGCCGCCTCATGGTGGTTTGGCGTTTGGCCTAGACCGCATCATCACTTTGATGACCGGCGCAGACTCTATTCGTGATGTGATTGCGTTTCCTAAAACACAAAGGGCTCAGTGCTTGCTTACACAAGCCCCAAGTCTTGTGGACGAGAAGCAATTGCGCGAATTGCACATTCGGGTGCGAACCCCTGATCTTGTGAAAGCCTAAGCCAAGAAAAAAGCCGCTTCAGCGACTTTTTTCATATCAGGCTATGGCAAGGCGCCACAAAGAAGTGACCTCTGCAGTCCGTGCCGCATGCAGAGGGTCTGTTTCGTCTTGAGCTTTTTTGTGCTCGGCTTTGGTGTCAATTTTGTCAATCACTTTCAAGCCACCGGCAGCCATCCATTCTTCCAGTTCTGCGCGAGTGCGCAGGCCCAAATGTTCAGCCAAGTCTGACAAGATCAACCAGCCTTCGCCCTTGGGCGATAGGTGTGCTGCCAAGCCCGCCAGAAATCCTTTGAGCATGTCACTGTTCTCATCGTAAATAGCTCTCTCGATGGGTGCGCTGGCGCGTGCGGGTAACCAGGGTGGATTGCACACAATAAGGGGTGCCTTGCCTTCAGGAAAGAGATCAGTTTGAGTCAACTCGACTTTGCTGTTGAGACCTAGACGCTGAATATTTTCCTTGGCACAGGCCAAGGCGCGAACATCAAGGTCGGTGCCAACAACACGTTTGACACCACGCCTTGCCAACACGGCAGACAACACGCCTGTACCGACACCGATGTCAAAAGCCAATTCTGTACTGGGCAATGGTGCATCAGCAAGCAGTTGAATGTATTCGCCCCGCACGGGAGAAAACACGCCGTAACTGGGATGGATGCGGTTGTTGGGCGCGCTTCCTAAGGCGGCAATTTCCATGCCCTTTTGGTGCCACTCATAGGCCCCCACCAAACCTAGCAATTCGCGAAGAGATGCAACGCAACCGGTGGTGCCCGCAGGCCCCCAAGCTTCGTTCATGGCACCGCGCCAATCGGGCGCACGTCGAAGGCTGATCTGCCTGTCAGGGTTGACTTGAATCAAGATCATGCTCAATGTGCGTGCGCGCTGTGATTGCGCTTGACGGTGCAGGTGAAAATTTTCTTCTGCGGTGTGACTGATCTCGGGATGAGTTTTGGACGGTCGGCGGATTTTTTTGGGAGCATCGCAGCGTCTGGCCAATGCTTGCAACAACAGCCGCGCATTTTGGAAATCACCTCGCCAAAGCATGCCAGTGCCGGCACACGCCAAGCGGTAAGCGCTGTCGGCGCTGAGTGTGTCGTCTGCTAATACAACACGTTTGGGCGGTGCCGCACCTCGCTCGCTGCGCCAGTCGTCCTCACAGGGGTGGCCATTTTCTTGCCATGTGATGGAAGTCGGTACCGCTTTCAATGAAGCGTGATGAAGGGACAGAGAGTCCATACTTTGATTACTTTGCATGGCTTGATCATAGGTGCTTCTGGGTCAATTGCCGAACAATGCCAATTGAGGGGCAAAGTTCATGCAGAATGAAGGGGTGATGCACAGTCCTGCTTACAAAATTCCCGAATCGGTATTGGTTGTGATTTACACAATCGAAGCTGAGGTTTTGCTCATTCGCAGAGCCGATGCAGGCACATGGCAGTCTGTCACGGGCAGCAAAGATTTTGAACAAGAGTCGTGGCAGCAGACTGCCAGCCGAGAGGTGATGGAGGAGACCGGCTTGCTGGCCACGCACCCTCAACATGAATTGACAGATTGGGCGATTGAGAATTTTTACGAAATCTATCCAGCCTGGCGCCATCGTTATGCACCTCATGTGAGTCACAACAAAGAACGCGTTTTTGGCTTGAAATTACCTAGGCGAATGCCCATTCAACTCAGTCCTGCAGAACACACAGCATACAAGTGGTTGTCTTGGAAGGATGCCGCTGATACTTGTTTTTCGCCGTCCAATGCGGAGGCCATCTTGATGCTGCCCAACTGGCTTCAAGGCCTCAGATGAAAATTGAAAAGCCGGCTTTTTTAAAAGTAGCGACTTACAACATCCATAAAGGTGTTCAAGGTTTCGGCCCTGCACGGCGCTTAGAAATTTACAATTTAGGCCTGGCCATCGAGCAGTTGGACGCGGACATTGTGTGTTTACAAGAGGTTAGAAAAGTTCATCGGCGCGAAGAAAAATACTTTCGTCATTGGCCTGAAATGCCACAAGCAGAGTTTTTAGCGCCACCTGGCTATGAGGCAATTTACAAAACCAATGCTTTCACACGGCACGGTGAGCACGGCAATGCGTTGCTGTCGCGCTGGCCGGTCATGTCGCATCGCCATGTCGATATTTCAGACCATCGGTTTGAGCAACGCGGCTTGTTGCATGTGGAAATTCAGGTGGGAGAGGTGGGGCCTAAGTCTGAGCCGAAGAATCAACATGCAGATCTCTTGCCTCTCAATGTGCATGTGATTGTGGTTCATTTAGGCCTCATTCCCGCCAGCAGAGTTCGCCAAGTTCAACAGTTGCATCAGTACATAGCGCGAGAGGTTCCCATCGATGCGCCCTTGCTGGTAGCAGGCGATTTCAATGACTGGGGAAACCGCATTACCAACATGATGCGCGCCCAGCATTTGACAGAGCACGAAGGTACTACGCACCCCACATACCCCTCGAGATTGCCCATGGTGCAACTTGACCATGTTTATGCCAAAGGTTTGATTCCAGTGAGTCAAATGGTGCCTCACGGCAAAATTTGGCAACGCATGTCTGATCATCTGCCTTTGCTGGCGCAGTTTGATTTATGAAAAGTCATCCGATTCTGCGCGATGGTCATCAAATGAAGCTGCTGAAAGGTGGCGCAGAGTTTTTTCCAGAATTGATTCGTGCATTGGAAGCTGCTCGATCTCACGTCCAACTAGAGACCTACATCTTTGATTTTCATGGCGATGGCGCTCAAGTGGCTGCAGCGCTGGAAAGGGCGGGCCGCCGGGGTGTCCGAGTGTGGGTGGTGGTTGATGGTGTGGGTACACCCAAACTCAACGAAGACTGGCGAGTTCGTTTTGACTCAGCAGGTGTCGAGTGGCGGGTTTATTCCCCCTTGGGCGCCCTCGGTCTTCTTAGTCCCAGCAGGTGGCGCAGGTTGCACCGCAAGCTGTGTGTGATTGATGGTCATTTGGCTTTTTGTGGCGGCATCAACATCT
>CAXNGF010000224.1:0-3812 GCA_964201905.1 Limnohabitans sp.
AGTTGATATTTCCTTCACTCAAAGGGATTGCAATTGGCTACAAGCACTTGAAGGCGATATAGATACTTCGCATTTTGGCTTTCTTCACGTTGGTCACTTAGATCCTGACAACGTACCCGTGGGTCACCCTCTCGAGCACACGGCAAGCGAGAGAGCACCTGAGTATCACGTGAGTGATGCACCCTGGGGCACAACTTATGGCGCATACAGAACAGTCAAGCCACAAACAACTTATTGGCGTTTTGCCAACTACATGTTTCCATTTTGGACGCAAACACCTCAAGGTGAGTTTCCAACCAATATTCAAGCTCGTGCATGGGTACCGCTTGACGACGAACATGTCATGATGATTTTTTGGCGCACAAAGAGCATTGGCGGTGGAACAGGCAAGCCACTCAAAGATGGCAAACCCCTTGGTGGCAGCAAGCCTCAGCCTGACTATCTTCCCATTTCTACAGAGTGGCTTGGCAGATACCGGGTTAAGGCCAATGAAAGCAATGACTGGTTAATCGACCGAGAGGCTCAAAGAACAAACCGAATTTACTCTGGCATTGACAATATTGGTCTTCAAGATCAAGCGGTGACTGAGTCAATGGGTGCCATTACAAATCACGAGCGAGAACACTTAGGCCCTGGTGACCTTATGATTTCAAGAACTCGCAGGCGGGCACTTAAAGCTGCGCGTGCTTTTCAAGAGGGCACAGCACCTCCAGGTGTTGACCAACCCGAAGTACTGGCTGAGGCCAGAAGTGGTTATTTTGAAGCACACGAATCAGTTGAATGGCAAAAGGGCTATGCAGACCAAATGAGTACAGCAAAAAGGGTGATCGCTTAGCCCTGCGCTATAGTCGGTGGCGTATTGGAAGTAACACGAACAGCATTGTTCAGGTTATTTTCATACGCCACTTGCCAATCTTCATGCGCTTCAGTGTGAAACGTGCCACTTCGAGCTCGCCACATTGCTTCTGGATTTGACACACCAGGCGGCAATTTTCCTTCATCACGTAGACTTAATGCCGCCTTCAAGACTCGGCGCCTTGTTCTAGCAATCATCTGATCACTACTTACTAAATGCTCGAAAGCATGGTCTGTAATTCCACCCATCGACTCAGTCACTGCCTGATCTTGCATAAAAACCATTTTGATGCCTGAGTAAATGATGTTTTGACGTTGGGCATCACGATCAATTTCAAAGTCATTTTCCCATCGAGCAATTGGACGCCATCGGCCAAACCAATCGTTGGTATTTGGTAAGTAATCAATCGTTGGTGCGAAACCTGGAATGGCCTTGCCGTTTTTCAATGGCATTCCGGTGTACGCACCAGTTGATTTTTTCCACGAAATTAAAACAACCATGGTGTGTTCATCGTCCATAGGCACCCAGGCTCTGACACCCACATTGGTTAAAAAATCTGAGTTGGGAGCTTGGGTCCAGAATGGAAATACAAAATTTGCGATGCGCCAAGACATACTGCCATTTTCTTCTAGACGGTATGCACCGTAGGAAGTTCCCCAATCAGTATCTGCGACATGGTATTCAGGTGCGCGATTTGTAACGGTATGTCGCATTGGGTGGTCATCTTGGAAGTCTTCGGGTTCAGCGCTTCCAGCGTGTAAAAACCCAAAATGTGATGTGTCTATATCGCCTTCAAGTGCTTGAAGCCAATTGCAATTTCGCTGCACAAACCGGATAGAAGCCTCACCCTCTGGGATAAGGGCCGCTTCAAGCAAGGGGTATGGAGGGACTTGATCTTGAGGCCCCATAAATACCCAAATCATGCCATTTCTGTCTAATGCTTTGTATGCCTTGGCATGAATCTTTTCTTTAATTTCATTGCCATTCGATACGTTAGGCATGTCCAAACAGTTTCCTTCTACATCAAACTTCCAACCGTGGTAAATGCAGCGAATACCATCATGCTCATTTCTTCCAAAAAAGAGCGATGCGCAGCGATGAGGACAGCGGTGATCCATCACACCAACTCTGCCACTGCTGTCTCTGAAAGCAATTAGTTTTTCACCTAAAAGTACAATACGAACAGGATCGCCATCGAGCTTCAATTCATTTGAAGACAAAGCAGGAAGCCAATACTGGCGCATCAATTCACCCATAGGTGTGCCCGGACCAACCCTGGTCATAGCTTCTGAGTTCGATGTTGCTTTGTTCATGACAAGCGTGTTTATTCAATGTGGGTATATTTATTCAGGTACATAGCCACTGGCCTTAACCAAGGCTGCAAAGTGCCTATATTCTTCTGTGAGTATTTCAGTCAATTCTGCTGGCGTTCCAGGCTTGGGGGCCACGCCATAAACAGACAATTTTTCTCGGTACTCTTGCGACGATGCAATTGACATGATGGCCTTGGTCAGTGGCTGAACAATTTCTGGTGGCATACCTGCTGGGCCAAAAATACCAACCGTAGACGTTGTGTTGACCTTGATGCCACTCTCAGAAAGTGTGGGTACATCGGGCAACAAAGATGAGCGTGAATTGCCTGAAGACGCAATGACACGGAGCCGACCTGTTTTATGCAAAGGAATCATGCCACTGAGTCCTGTCATCATGATGGGTAAACGCCCCGATGTAATGTCTATAAGACCAACACCCGACTCTTTGTAGGGCACGTGTGTTAATTCCTGTCCTAGGACCAAGCTCAATGAAATCCCCACAAAATGAGACAGTGAGCCGGTTCCAGGTGCAGAGCCGTAAATTGCCTGTTTAGGATTTGCTTTAATCCACTTGACGAGTTCACCAATGTCTTTGGCACCCGTCATGGGACCAGTACATATTCCAACATCAAACGATGAAACACTTGCAATTGGGGTGAACTCTTTTAAAGGCTCGTAATCCAACTTAGCGTAAATATGGGGAAAAAGTGAAAACGGCGCACTTGTGACCAACATTAAAGTTCGACCATCAGGTGCTGAACGTTGTAACTCATTCAAAGCAACTCTTTGACCAGCCCCTAATTTACTGATGACAACGACAGGACGATTTAATACTTCACGCAACCTCTCACCTATTAATCTGGCAGTTGCATCGGTTCCAGAACTTGCGCCAACTAACAATTTGATAGCGCTCTTGTCATTTTGAGCAAACGCGTTTGCATAACTCAGATAACTACCGGTAACCAATAGAGCTTGTCGTCTAGAGATCATTGCAAATTTCCCTAAGTTTAAAAATTTTCCAGATAGAATTTATTAAAAAAATCGATTGCCTAAGATTCGATTAAAAAACACATCGTGTCAACAACAATTACCCTATTGCACCTGCAATCGAATGGCTTTTTTATCGACCTTGCCCAGACCTGTCGTTAGCAACTGGTCTACCGCATGAAAATATTTGGGCACGTGGATTGCGCCTTTTTTAGCTCGCACCATCTCTCTAAGCTCGCCCCACTCCGCTTTTTGGCCTGAGCGCCACACGACAACCGCGTGTACCGCCTCTCCCCACTTTTCATGAGGGGCTCCCACCACCGCAACAGCTGCCACTGCAGGGTGGGTAGCCAACACATCTTCTATTTCACGAGGATAGACATTGAAGCCTCCGGTGATCACCATGTCTTTAGATCGGTCCACAATGTAAAGATACCCATCAGCATCGCGTCTGGCCAAATCTCCGGAGTAGAGCCAGCCGTGGCGAAATGCCATTGCATTTTCATGAGGCTTGTTGATGTACTCCTGCATGACCAGCGGGCCTCTAACGCAAATTTCACCCACCTCACCGGTGGGCACCTCTTGGCCATGCTCGTCAAGTAAGGCCAGTTGAATACCCACCACTGGCGTGCCACACGAACTGAGGCGCTGCGGAT
>CAXNGF010000225.1:0-3780 GCA_964201905.1 Limnohabitans sp.
TGCAGCCAAAACTTCCGGCCAGGGTGCACTGTTACTGCTTTCAGACTTCAAAAGCTCACTGATTCCTCGTTGCGCAGCCTTGTACGTCAAGCCCTCGTGGGCTGATTCAGATTCACCGGCAATGGTACCGCCTGTGCCTAAAACAACAATTTTTTGCTTTTTTGCTTGCATTTCTAAATATACTGGTTAAAAATACAGTCACTGGATAAGAAAACAGTGATTTGACCTCAGACCCCTTTTTAGGAACTGCATCATGAACGACCAACCTAAGCTCACAGCCAGGCAACAAGAAATTTTGGAACTCATCCAAAAAACCATTGCCGAAACGGGCGCCCCACCCACACGGGCCGAAATTGCGCAAGTCTTAGGCTTCAAATCAGCCAATGCAGCAGAAGAACACCTTCAAGCTTTGGCTAGAAAAGGTGCCATCGATTTGGTCAGCGGCACATCTCGAGGCATTCGCCTTAAAGGCTCCTCCCGCAGCAGCATGCGCAATGGCAGCGATTTATTCAGCATGCCGCTGCCAGGTTTTGCGCAGTTAGCCTTGCCTCTCATAGGGCGCGTTGCTGCTGGCTCGCCTATTTTGGCCCAAGAACACATCGATCGAACTTACCACGTCGAAAGCCACTTGTTCCAAGAACAGCCCGACTATTTACTTCGAGTTCGAGGCATGTCCATGAGAGACGCCGGCATCATGGACGGCGACCTGCTTGCCGTAAAGGCCACCAAAGAAGTCAGAAACGGTCAAATTGTGGTGGCCCGGCTTGGCGATGAAGTCACTGTCAAACGCTTGCGCCGTCAAGCCGATCGCATTGAGCTTCTTCCAGAAAATCCAGACTATCCCATTATCTTGGTCAACCCAGGCGAGCCCTTTGACATCGAAGGCTTGGCGGTCGGCCTCATTCGCAACACGCTCTTGATGTAATCCCACTCAAACAATAAAGGCCCTCATGTCCATCGCACTTTTTGGTATTTCCAGCATTTACAACGGCTTTCAAAAGTTCATGGGTGCAGCAGTTCATCCAGAGCTTGCTGCCACTTTTGCACACTCAAAGCCATCTTCCATGGCCTCCTCGCCCAAGGCCACCATGCTCGCCAAACAGCGTGCATTGCGTGTTCTTCGTGTCTCAGAACACGGCGAAGCACCTCATTGCGCGGGTCGCATGGTCATTTCTGGCCGCATGTCCGATGTCTGCGCTGAACTCGACAGGCTGGTTGCACTCGAGGCGCAGAAAAAGCCCAGACTAAGCCACTGATTTTCTGGGTCTTTGGGGGCTAAATTTTAGCCGCCGCCCCAATGAAAGCCTCTAGGCAAGGCACAATAGTGGCTATGAATATTGTGATCCTAGACGACTATCAAGATGTCGTCCGAAAATTAGAATGCGCGTCCAAACTTGACGCCTACAATGCCAAGGTCTATACCAATACCGTCAAAGGTTTGGGGCAGCTGTCTGTTCGGCTTAAAGATGCAGATATCTTGGTGCTCATCCGAGAACGTACCCACCTCAACAGGCAATTGCTTGAAAAGCTCCCAAAGCTCAAGCTCATTTCCCAAACAGGCGCGGCAGGTTCTCACATCGATTTAGAGGCCTGCTCCGAACGTGGCATTGCTGTAGCTCAGGGCACTGGCTCGCCCTATGCACCGGCCGAATTAACTTGGGCATTGGTTATGGCTGCGGCCCGCCGAGTTCCGCAATACATTGGCAATCTCAAACACGGTGCATGGCAGCAATCCGGCTTGAAAAGTGCCTCCATGCCAGCCAACTTTGGTTTGGGCACTGTACTTCGTGGCAAAACATTTGGCATTTGGGGCTACGGAAGAATTGGCCAGTTGGTTGCGGGCTATGCCAAAGCTTTTGGCATGCAAGTGGTTGTGTGGGGCAGCGAAACATCGCGAGAGAAAGCAGCCAAAGACGGTCATATTCCCGCGACGACGCGAGAAGCACTGTTTGAGCAAAGCGATGTGCTTTCAGTTCATCTTCGGCTTAACGAAGCAACTCGGGGTATTGTCACCCTAGAAGATCTGTCTCGGATGAAAACCAGCGCCATGATAGTGAATACATCGCGCGCAGAACTCATCGAGCCCGATGCCCTCATCAGCGCCCTTAACCGAGGGCGTCCAGGTTTAGCAGCCATCGATGTTTTTGAGCACGAACCCATTTTGCAAGGTCATGCGCTTCTGCGTTTGGAAAATTGCATTTGCACTCCCCATATTGGTTATGTTGAAAAAGACAGCTACGAGTTGTACTTCGGTTCGGCATTTGACAACGTGGTCAATTTCATCAAAGGCACACCAACCAACATCGTCAACCCAGGCGCATTGCAAGTTCGTCGCTAAGGTATATCAAGCTGATTTTTGTGCTTGAAGATTTAAAAACATATCCCAATCCAAACATGAATATTGCATTCAACCAAGTCGCCGTAATAGGTGCAGGCGCCATGGGACGTGGCATTGCCCAAATTGCGGCACAAGCTGGAAGTCATGTTTACCTTTATGACACTCAAGCAGATGCCGCCCTAAAAGCCAAAGATGCGGTGCATCATGTATGGGACTCATTGGTCGTCAAGGGCCGCCTTGACGCAGACACCGTAGCCAACTTCAAATCGAATTTGAAAACGGCCAGCAGCTTGCAGGATTTGAAACATTGCGAGTTAATTGTCGAGGCCATTGTTGAACGACTCGACATTAAAAAAAGCTTGTTTGCTGAACTAGAAAACCTGGTGCCCGATACCACGGTCTTGGTAACCAACACTTCATCCCTTTCCGTCACGGCCATCGCGGCAGCCCTCAAGCGACCAGCCCAATTTGCGGGCTATCACTTCTTCAATCCTGTGCCACTAATGAAGGTGGTGGAAGTCATTGCCGGTTTAAAAACCAATCCAGAAGTTTGCCTGCGGCTCACAGCGTTTGCCAAACAAATGGGGCACACGCCCGTGCAAGCCCACGACACCCCGGGCTTCATCGTGAACCATGCAGGCCGAGGCTATGGCACAGAAGCCTTGCGCATCGTCTCAGAAGGTGTGGCAGATTTCGCCACCATTGATAGAATTTTGAAAGACCAAGTTGGCTTCAAACTAGGCCCCTTCGAACTCTTCGATTTAACCGCTTTAGATGTATCTCATCCCGTCATGGAATCGATTTACAACCAGTACTACCAAGAACCCCGTTACCGCCCCAGTGTGATCACCGCGCAGCGCTTGGCAGGTGGCTTGGTCGGCAAAAAAGTGGGGGAAGGCTTCTACAAATACGTGGACGGCAAAGCTGTTGTCGGACAAGAACCCGCCGTGCCTGAGGTCAAAGAGTTTCCACCTGTTTGGGTGTCTCCGCGTGCATCAAGGCGCATCGAGCTATTACAACTACTCAAAGATTTGGGCGCCACCATTGAAACGGGCGTATCACCATCACCACATGCTTTAACCCTGGTGGCACCTTTGGGCTTTGATGTCACCACTGTGGCTGTGGTGGAACGCCTTGACCCAGCCCGCACCATTGGCATTGACATGCTGTTTGACGATGCCGCCACCAAGCGCCGTGTCTTAGCCACCAACCCCGCCACAAGGTCTGACATGCGAGATGTTGCCCATGCCCTGTTTGCCAAAGATGGCAAGGCAGTCAGCGTGGTGCGTGACAGCGGGGGCTTCATTACCCAACGCGTTGTGGCCAACATCGTGAACATTGCGGCCGACATGTGCCAACAGGGTGTTTGTACACCGCAAGATTTGGACATCGCTGTCACTTTGGGCCTCGGTTACCCGCTAGGCCCACTTGCACTGGGCGAC
>CAXNGF010000226.1:0-3777 GCA_964201905.1 Limnohabitans sp.
CAATGAGGGGTGACCGGGCAATGGGTGCCACCGACGAAATGGCATTGTCGGTGAATAATTATTTACGCAAGAACATTCGCACCGTGCCCGATTGGCCGGTAGCGGGCGTGCAGTTTCGAGACATCACACCCTTGCTTCAAAATCCAAGGGTTTTTCGTGTGTTGATCGATGCCTTTGTCCATCGTTACATGTCACCTGCCATGCGGCCCGATGTGGTGGCCGGCCTCGATGCGCGCGGCTTTATTTTGGGGGCTGTGGTGGCCTATGAATTGAACGTTGGCTTCGTACCTGTTCGCAAAAAAGGAAAGTTGCCTTTCACCACGGTGGAAGAAACCTATGAATTGGAATACGGCACAGCCACCGTTGAGTTGCACACCGATGCGGTCAAGCCGGGTCAACGCGTCTTGTTGATCGATGATTTGATTGCCACGGGCGGCACCATGATGGCGGGTATGAAGCTCCTCGAGAAACTGGGTGCTGAAGTGATTGAAGGGGCAGCCATTGTGGATTTGCCTGAACTAGGCGGCTCGAAAAAACTTCAAGCCGCAGGATTGCCCTTGTTCACATTGGTGAATTTTGAAGGGCATTGAAATTGAGTGTCCGATTCAGTCAAGGACATCAAGCTTGGCGCATGAAGGGCTTTTAAGCGTTGAACTGAAGTGCCGCTAGGCCTGCATAGACACCGCCCATTTCAACCAGCGCTGCATGCTTGCCCTGCTCCACCAAACGGCCATGCTCTAAGACCAAAATGTTGTCAGCTCGTTGCACCGTAGCAAGTCGGTGCGCAATCACCAAGGTGGTTCGACCGCGCATGGCCGACTCCAAAGCCGCTTGAACCATGCGCTCACTGTGAGCATCCAAGGCGCTGGTGGCTTCGTCTAACAGCAAGAGCGGTGGGTTTTTGAGCATGGCACGCGCGATGGCAATGCGTTGGCGTTGGCCACCTGATAAACGCACGCCGCGCTCACCTAGAAACGTGTTGTAACCCTCAGGCAAATCGACGATGAACTCGTCGGCAAAGGCAGCCACGGCCGCAGCCTGAACCTCTCCGTCTGTTGCGCCTGGTCTGCCATAGCGAATGTTGTCCATGGCGCTGCTTGAAAAAAGGACAGGTTCTTGCGGCACGATGCCAATGCGCTGCCGAAGGTCGTGCAGACTGAGGTTTTGTATGGGCACACCATCCAACACAATCTGTCCTTGTTGCGGGTCGTAGTACCGAAGCAACAAACCAAACAACGTTGTTTTGCCCGCACCACTGGGGCCGACCAGTGCCACAGTTTGGCCCGCTTCTATGGCCACCGAAAAGTCTTGAAGGGCTAACTGAGAGGGACGAGACGGGTAATGAAACCGAAGTGATTCAAACTTCAAAGTACTGCCAGTTTTTGGCGCAATCGAAGTGACGGGCGTGTCAGGTGATTGCACGGGCGATACGCTGCTGAGCAACTCCATGAGGCGCTCGGTGGCACCTGCTGCACGCAGCAAATCACCATAGGTTTCACCTAAAACAGCGACGGCGCCTGCAAAAATAATCACATACAAAACGGCTTGACCTAATTGGCCGGCTGAGAGGTTGCCCGCCAGAACCGCTTGCGTGCCCTGATACAAACCCCACAGCAAGAAAGCAGCATTGGCAATGATGATGAAGGCGACCAGCACAGACCGCGCGCGCGTGCGTCGAATGGCTGTTTGAAAGCCTTGCTCTGTGGCGCTTGCAAAACGAGCTGCTTCGCGATTCTCGGCCGTGTAGCTTTGCACCACCGACATGGCATTCAAAATTTCTGTGGCAATGCTGCTGGCATCGGCCACGCGGTCTTGGCTGGCGCGTGACAAACGGCGAACACGGCGACCATAAAGTGTGGCCGGCCAAACGACCAGCACCACGGTCACCACCAATTGCAGCATGACAGTGGGGTGAGCCCATACCAGCATGGTCAACGCACCGACGCCCATGACGGCATTGCGCAATCCCATGGACAAAGAACTACCGACCACTGTTTGAACCAAGGTGGTGTCGGCAACCAAGCGGCTGATAACTTCGCCAGTGGGTGTGGTTTCAAAAAATGCGGGGCTCTGCCTTAACACATGGCTGTATACCGCATTGCGCAGATCGGTTGTTACGCGCTCCCCCAACCAACTGACTGTGAAAAAGCGCGCCGCTGAAAATAAACCCAAAGCAACAGCAACGCCAAACAGCATCATGAAGTTGCCTTGCAATGCCATGGCCTGTGCGCCGGGGTCGGGGTGCTGAAGTCCGTTGTCAATCAATTGGCGCAAGGCAATTGGAAATATCAAGGTCGATGCTGCAGCCAGAACCAAAAACACCATCGCTAAACCAATTTGCAACTTGTAAGGTTTTAAAAAAGGCAGCAAGCCACTCAATGACTTTGGGTTTTGTGTTGCAGGGCGATCGATGACGGGAGTCTTGGCCATGTGTTATTTACCAATGCAAAAGCTGGAGAAAATAACGCCCAGCAAATCGTCGGCGTTGAACTCGCCGGTAATTTCATTCAAAGCTGTTTGCGACAAACGCAACTCTTCAGCCAACAGGTCCAACGATTGAGCTTTTGCGCGCAAATGCGCATCGGCCATTTCAATGTGCGATTGAACACGCTTGAGTGCTTGAACGTGCCGCTCTCTGGCCAAATACAAACCTTCATTCGCAGGTTGCCAGCCAGCCGCCTGAAGCAACTTGGCGCGAAGCTGATCAATGCCCAGTCCTGTTTTGGCGGACAGATCAAGGTCATTTAAAGTGTTGTCACTGATGCGCGATTTTTTGGCAGCAGGCGCAAGGTCGAACTTGTTCCAGACGTTCAGCAAAGCCACGCCATTTGGAAGTTGCGCGTCAAGGCTTTCTTGAATCTGCAAATCGGCCTGCACATACACGGGGTCATGGCTGCGCGTCAGGTCGTGCAAAAACAAGACTGCATCTGCACCTGCAATTTGCACCCATGCGCGTTGGATGCCAATTTGCTCCACCTCATCAATGCCATCGCCTTCGCGCAGGCCTGCGGTGTCAATGACGTGAATCGGAACGCCCTCAATTTGAATGGTTTGTTGCACCACATCGCGCGTGGTCCCTGCAATGGGGGTGACGATGGCCAACTCTGCGCCTGCCAAGGCATTGAGCAAGGAGCTTTTCCCGGCATTGGGTTGGCCTGCAATGACCACTTTAATGCCCTCACGCAGCAAAGCACCTTGCTGGGTTCTAAGCAAGACTTTTTCAAGTTGAGTTTGCAAGCGCTCAAGTTGACCTTGGGCATCGGCCTTTTGCAGA
Source organism: Limnohabitans sp. (assembly GCA_964201905.1). Taxonomy (GTDB): domain Bacteria; phylum Pseudomonadota; class Gammaproteobacteria; order Burkholderiales; family Burkholderiaceae_C; genus Limnohabitans_A. The sequence continues at coordinate 3,275 of CAXNGF010000226.1, forward strand.
AAATCAATTTCTTCTTCTGGAAAATCCAAAGTGGCTTCGACCAACATGCGCAAGTGAACCAAGCTGTCGCGCAGAGTGTGAATTTCTTGAGAGAACACACCGGCCAAAGATCTACTGGCACTGCGTGCAGCAGCACTGGTGGATGCATCAATCAAATCGGCAATGGCTTCGGCTTGTGCCAAATCAATTTTGTCATTCAGAAATGCGCGTTGTGTGAATTCGCCAGCTTGCGCCAAGCGAAGACCCTGAAGCAACACCTTGCCAGTGTGCGGGTTAACAGACTCCGCCAACTCAATGCAGCGCGCTAAGAGCAATTGCAAGACCACCGGACCCCCGTGTGCTTGCAACTCAAGAACATCCTCACCTGTATAGGAGTGAGGGCCAGGAAAGAAGATGGCCAGTCCCTGGTCGATGGGCTCGCCCTTGTCGTCGTTGAATGGCAGGTAATGCGCTTGACGCGCTTGGAGTGGCTTGCCGCAAAAAGCGTCTGCCCAAGTTTTCAA
>CAXNGF010000227.1:0-3766 GCA_964201905.1 Limnohabitans sp.
GTGGCTCTGGAAGGTGACAGCGTTGTGGGTTTTGTAGGGTATGACCGCTCTCGCGACCCTAAATCTAAAAACACCATGGGTGAAATTTGGGCCATTTATGCTGACCCCGATCGATTGGGCGAGGGCGTGGGTTTGGCGCTTTGGGATGCTGCCCGTGAAGGCCTGTTGGAAGAAGATTGTACAGATGTCACAATTTGGGTGCCTTTGTTGAATGAGCGCACAGTGCGTTTTCATGAGCTGGCCGGCTTCAAGCGTGAAATGAACACAGCGCGCACAGTGCCCATTGGTACTGTGAAAGTGGAAGAAGTTCGAATGAAGCGTTCTTTGACTTAAACATTGGCTTCAATGAAAATTTTGTTGGCCCCCATGGAAGGGCTGTTGGACCACAGCCTGCGTGACACGCTCACTCGTGTGGGCGGCATTGATTTGTGTGTGTCTGAATTTATTCGAGTGACAGATGCGGTGCTACCAAAAAGAGCTTTTTACCGAGTGGTACCAGAGTTGTTGAACCAAAGTCAAACACACGCGGGCGTGCCAGTCAGGACGCAATTGTTAGGTTCTGACCCTGAAATTTTGGCGGCCAATGCGGCTCGTTTGGCCAGGTTGAATCCGGCGGGCATTGATTTGAATTTTGGCTGCCCTGCTAAAACAGTCAATCGCCACCGAGGCGGTGCGGTGCTTCTTGATGAGCCCGAATTGATTGGTCAAATTGTGTCGGCAGTGCGACGAGCTGTGCCTGTCAATGTGCCGGTCTCCGCCAAAATGCGTTTGGGTTTTAACGATGATTCAAGGGCTGAAGATTGCGCGCAAGCCATCGAGTCCGCTGGCGCAGATCAGTTGGTGGTACATGCGCGAACGAAAGCACATGGGTATAGACCACCTGCATACTGGGATCGCATTGCCGATGTGCGTCGGTGTGTGAAATTACCCATGGTGGCCAATGGTGAAATTTGGACCGTGGCCGATGCCATCCGCTGTCGTGAAGTCACGGGCTGCAATGACATCATGATTGGCCGCGGAATGGTGAACAATCCTGGGCTGGCATTGGAAATTAAATTTCATGATGCACAAGCGCAGGGCATGTCATTGGCTGATATGCCGCACAAATTTTCTTGGCAGCAGTTGTGGCCCTTGCTGAGTGTGTTTTGGATGCGCATGAGTTTGCATGTTGCGCCGCGCCATCGCTCTGGTCGCTTGAAACAATGGCTTAATTACTTGCGTCGGCACTACCCTGAAGCGCAGCAAGCATTTGACACACTCAGGCCGGTGCAAGACCCTAAGGTGTTGGAGGCGTGGTTGTCGCAGCCGCTTGTAAAATTTGAGCGGCAACCTCAATTTGAAGCGCTTGCAAGCTAGCTTGTAAGATTTCACTGGCAGAGAGAGCAGCAGCTTGCCCTTGGTCTGAAGAAATTTGTTTGCACAAGCCTTCAGTGCGCGTAATTTCAGCCACCAATGCGTCTTGGCAAAACACAGGCGCAAAGCCTTTCAGTTGATGCCAAATTTTTTGTAAAACTTCAAAGTTGCGATTTTGAATGGCGCTGGCAATAAGAGGGTCGTCAGTGAGAAGTGTGCTGTTGAGCGTGGCCAACAATTGGTGAGCGCTTTTGGCATCCCCCAAATAACTGATGGCTTTTTCCACAGACAAAAAGCGATATCCTGTCATGCTCTACAACTTGCCATGAAGCAGGGCGGCCAAACCACCTTCCGGTTCAAAGCGCTTGTTTCTAAAGTGCAGGCGTGAGGGGCCTGGAAGGGCGCGCTGCTGAACGGGGTGTCTCGGATCTCCAGGATAGCAAATGACCCGCATGCCTTCCACATCAAAGGGTTCTGGTTGAATCACAGGAGGGGTGCGCAGCGCCGCATCTTCTAGGGCATGATCGACCGAGTTAAAAATACTCAAGTGTGACAAGCTCATAATTTGCGGCGGAGCCAACAGTATTTCTCCCGCCCAATATTGCAAGAGAGCCTGCCTGGGTGTTGCCCACAAAACTTCGGTGGTTTCATGATTGTCCTGAACAGCAGTTTGCGCATCGGGTGCTCTTGCTAAAAAGAAACGTGTGTCAAAGCGCTTAGACATCATGGAAGGCATGCAAGGCGTGATCCAACGCGACCAGGGTCGCAAGTCAGTGCACCTGAGTTGTAAGCCACATTCCTCTTGGGCTTCTCGCAAGGCAGCTACGAACAAACTGGCGGCATGCTCATGGGCAATGTCTGGCTCGCCGAGTTGTGCATGCAACGCTGAAATGGGTTGATCTAAGCTGTTCAAAGCACTTGGGCTGGCATCGGCCTCATCTCGCTTTCCACCTGGAAAAACAAATGCCCCACCCAAATCCTTCGAATCTGTATGGCGTTTAAGCAACAAAACTTCCAAGCCCAATGAACCCTCGCGCAGCACCAAAACGGTGGCAGCATCACGCGGCGGAGTGTCAACGATTTGGGAGGTGATTTGCATGAGGGATTAAATTGAGTAATATCGCAAGGCTATCAGATTGAGGAAACCAAATGAGTATCGATTTTCAAGGACGTGTCGCCATTGTCACAGGTGCCGGTGGCGGGTTGGGCAAACAACATGCGCTGGCGCTGGCCAAGCGGGGCGCCAAAGTGGTGGTGAATGACCTTGGGGGCAATGTTCACGGTGAGGGTGGTTCTGTCAGTGCAGCCCAAGCTGTTGTAGATGAAATCGTTAAGGCGGGTGGAGAAGCGATCGCCAACGGCGCATCTGTGACCGACTACGAAGCAGTCCAGGCCATGGTGAAACAAGCCATGGACAAATGGGGCCGAGTGGATATCTTGATCAACAACGCCGGTATTTTGCGCGACAAAAGCTTTTCCAAAATGGAAATTGCAGACTTTCGATTGGTCATGGAAGTTCATGTAATGGGCGCTGTTCATTGCACCAAAGCTGTTTGGTCCATCATGCAGGCTCAAAACTATGGCCGCGTTGTCATGACCACTTCGTCCAGTGGTCTTTACGGCAATTTCGGCCAAGCCAACTATGGGGCTGCCAAAATGGCATTGGCAGGCATGATGCAAACCCTCGCCATTGAGGGCGAAAAGTACAATATTCGCGTTAACGCTCTGGCACCTACTGCGGCCACTCGCATGACTGAGGGGTTAATGCCTGAAGCCGTTTTGAAAGCGCTAGAGCCGCAAGCCGTTGTGCCAGCCATGTTGGTCATGGCGTGTGAAGATGCGCCAAACAGAACCATCATTTGCGCTGGTGCGGGCAGCTTTGAAGTGGCCAATATCACGCTCACGCAAGGTATCCATTTGGGTATGTCAGATGACACACCAGAGCAGTTGTTGGCAGCCATGGCGCAAGTGAAAGACCGCCACGGTGAGTTGGTACCAGGCTCGGGTTCAGGTCAAGGCAGTTTGGAGTTAAGCAAGGCCATGGCAGCCCACAAGGTTTAACTCAGTGTGAGTACCACGGGGGTGTGATCGCTTGGTCTCTCGTTTTTCCGTGGCAATTTGTCGATCACGCAGCCTGTGGCGCAAGCCTTGAGTGCGTCTGTGATCAAAATATGATCGATGCGCATACCGCGGTTTCGTTTGAAACCAAAGTCGCGGTAGTCCCACCAGCTAAAGCTCTTTTCGGGTTGCTCAAACAATCTAAAACTGTCGTGCAAACCCAATTGAATCAAGCTGTTCAGATGCTCGCGCTCTTCGGGTGTGCAGTGAATGGTGCCCGCCAAACCCACAGGGTCCCAAACATCCAGATCGTCAAAGGTGATGTTGTAGTCGCCCATCAATGCCAGCTTGGGGT
>CAXNGF010000228.1:0-3760 GCA_964201905.1 Limnohabitans sp.
CATTGTCTATTTCTGGTGTGCCATTTAATGGCCCTATCGGCGCAGCGCGCGTGGGTTACATCAACGGCGAATACGTCTTGAACCCAGGACAAACACAACGCAAAGACAGTCAGATGGACCTGATTGTGGCGGGCACCGAAGCCGCTGTCTTGATGGTGGAATCTGAAGCTCAACAGTTGTCAGAAGAAATCATGTTGGGTGCTGTGGTGTTTGGTCATGAGCAGGGCAACATTGCCGTGAATGCCATTCATGAATTGGTGCGCGATGCAGGCAAGCCCGCTTGGGATTGGGCTGCCCCTGCCAAGGATGAAGCTTTGATTGCCAAAGTGAATGCGCATGCAGAAGAAAAACTGCGCACGGCTTATCAAATTCGCAACAAACAAAACCGCACACACGCTTGCCGCGAAACATACGCTGCCACCATGGCTGCTTTGAAGGCTGAGGGCGTCGAGTTTGACAGCGTCAAAGTCGAAGGCATGTTGTTTGACATCGAAGCCAACATTGTGCGCAGCCAAATTTTGGCAGGTGAGCCCCGCATTGACGGCCGCGATACACGCACAGTTCGTCCTATCGAAATTCGCAACTCTGTGTTGCCACGCACACACGGTTCAAGCTTGTTCACACGCGGTGAAACACAGGCTTTGGTCATCGCAACATTGGGCACAGAGCGTGATGCACAACGCATTGACGCCTTGGCCGGTGAGTACGAAGACCGCTTCATGCTGCACTACAACATGCCTCCCTTTGCCACTGGTGAAGTAGGTCGTATGGGTTCTACCAAGCGTCGCGAAATTGGTCACGGCCGTTTGGCCAAGCGTGCTTTGGCCGCTGTGTTGCCTACCAAAGAAGAATTCCCTTACACCATGCGTGTCGTGTCTGAAATTACAGAATCCAATGGTTCTTCTTCCATGGCTTCTGTGTGCGGTGGCTGTTTGGCCCTGATGGACGCGGGTGTGCCTATGAAAGCCCACGTAGCCGGTATTGCCATGGGTCTGATTAAAGATGCCAGCCGCTTTGCTGTGTTGACCGACATTTTGGGCGACGAAGATCATTTGGGCGACATGGACTTCAAAGTGGCCGGTACCACCAACGGTGTGACCGCTTTGCAGATGGACATCAAAATCCAAGGCATTACCAAAGAGATCATGCAAGTGGCCTTGGCACAAGCCAAAGAAGCGCGCATGCACATCTTGGGCAAGATGCAAGATGCCATGAGCGAAGCCAAAACCGAAGTGTCTAACTTCGCACCCAAGCTGTTCACCATGAAGATCAATCCCGAGAAAATTCGCGATGTGATCGGTAAGGGCGGCGCCACCATCCGTGCGTTGACTGAAGAGACCGGAACACAAATCAACATCAGCGAAGATGGCACGATTACCATCGCAGCCACTGACGGTGCCAAGGCTGATGAAGCCAAGCGCCGCATTGAGCAAATCACCGCTGAAGTTGAAATCGGCAAGGTCTACGAAGGCCCAGTCACCAAACTCCTCGACTTCGGTGCTTTGATCAATTTATTGCCCGGCAAAGATGGTTTGCTGCACATCAGCCAAATCGCACACGAGCGCGTTGAAAAAGTCTCTGACTATTTGCAAGAAGGTCAGATCGTCAAAGTCAAAGTGCTCGAGACCGACGAAAAAGGCCGTGTGAAGTTGTCCATGAAAGCCTTGATCGAGCGTCCTGCTGCGCCGTCGCACTCAGAGTGATCTTTGAACAAGGCTTAGAGAAATTTGACCATGTCTAAAAAGCTTATTGCTGGCAACTGGAAGATGAATGGCAGTTTGGCTGCCAACGCCTCTTTGTTGCAAGCGGTGTTAGATGGCAGCAAAGGCATGAATTGCCTGGCTGCTGTCTGCGTACCTGCTGCTTACTTGGCCCAGGTACAAGCTTTTTTGACGGGCCAGTCTCTCATTGCCTTGGGCTCTCAAGACGTGTCTGCACAAGAGGTGGGTGCTTTCACTGGCGAAATTTCGGCAAGCATGTTGAAAGATTTTGCGGTGCGCTATGCCATCGTGGGTCATTCAGAGCGTCGTCAATATCACGCGGAATCTGACGTCATTGTGGCGCTTAAAGCTCAGCGTGCTTTGGCTGCTGGCGTCACACCCATTGTGTGTGTTGGCGAAACTTTGGCCGATCGCGAGGCTGGCAAAACCGAAGAGGTGGTGAAGCGTCAATTGGCAGCTGTCATTCAGACCAATGGACATTGCATCAGTGAAATTGTGGTGGCTTATGAACCTGTTTGGGCAATTGGTACAGGTCGTACCGCATCGCCAGAGCAGGCCCAAGAAGTCCACTCGGTATTGCGGGCGCAGCTGAAAGCTGCAACTTCGCACTCAGAACGTGTTTCCATTTTGTATGGGGGCAGCATGAACGCTGCCAATGCCGCGCATTTATTGGCGCAACCTGACATTGATGGTGGCTTAGTAGGGGGCGCAGCCCTTAAGCCGTCAGACTTTTTGGCCATCATGGCTGCGGGTTCAGCAACTGTTTAGGCAGGTCTGAACTTTTGACAGAAGATATTTTGATTTGGAGCGAAACATGAATGCAATGATCACCGTAATTTTGGCTGTACAGATGTTGTCGGCCTTGTCCATGATTGGACTGATCTTGGTGCAACACGGCAAAGGCGCCGACATGGGTGCAGCCTTCGGCAGTGGCAGTTCTGGCAGTTTGTTTGGCGCATCAGGGGGTGCCAATTTCTTGTCGCGCACCACGGCTGTTTTGGCGGCTGTATTTTTTGTAACAACCCTGATGTTGGCTTACTTTGGTAACCTTCGACCTACTTCTTCCAGCAGCGTTCTGGAAGGTACATCTGTACTTGCCCCAAATGTGAAGCCAGCACCTGTTGACAACAGCACGGCTTCTCAAATTCCTGGCAACGCACCTGCCACACCCACTGCGCCTGCAAGTTCAAAGTAAGAAATCTGGCTGATTTTGACTTCTTGATGAAGGTCACAAATTTTGGTGTTTACCCCGAAAGAATGTTCCTGTTTAGGGGTAAACTATAAGTTGTTCTGAGCGCCAAAAATCCACTTGTGGAAACCTCATGCCATCGGAGCAAAATACCGCCGTCGTGGTGAAATTGGTAGACACGCTATCTTGAGGGGGTAGTGGCGAAAGCTGTGCGAGTTCGAGTCTCGCCGACGGCACCAACAAAGAGACGCTGAATGTTTGCATTCGGCGTCTCCCCATCGATAGAAGTCCATGATCAATCTCGACCAATACCTTCCTATCTTGTTGTTCATTTTGGTGGGCTTGGCCATCGGCGTCATCCCTCAGGTGTTGGGCTATATTCTTGGCCCTAATCGTCCTGATGCCGCCAAAAACTCTCCTTACGAATGCGGCTTCGAAGCTTTCGAAGATGCGCGGATGAAATTTGACGTTCGCTACTACTTGGTTGCAATCTTGTTCATTTTGTTTGACCTTGAAATTGCGTTTCTTTTTCCATGGGCCGTTGCGCTCAAAGAGGTAGGCCTTGCGGGTTTCGTAGGGGTCGTTATTTTCTTAAGCATTTTGGTGGTGGGTTTTGTCTACGAGTGGAAAAAGGGTGCACTCGACTGGGAGTAATTCCAGAATCGTGCGTCTTGAAAATAATTTGAACTGAATGTCTGCTTCAACAAGGATGTGAGAAATGATTGAAGGCGTGATGAAAGAAGGCTTCATTACTACAAGTTACGACTCTGTAGTCAATTGGGCCAAAACGGGTTCCTTGTGGCCCATGACTTTCGGCTTGGCATGCTGTGCTGTCGAAATGATGCATGCC